>DASTKY010000040.1:0-2473 GCA_035715495.1 Gaiella sp.
GTTCGTCGCGCTCCGGCCACGGCAGTGGACGAAGAACCTGCTGCTCTTCGCGGGGATCATCTTCGCCGCCCAGCTCGGCGACCCGTCCCGCTGGGTCGCGGCGATCGTCGCCTTCGTCGCCTACTGCGCCGCCTCCAGCGCGGCCTACCTCGTCAACGACGTGCGCGACGTCTCGGCCGACCGGCTGCACCCGGTCAAGCGCGCGCGCCCCGTGGCGCGCGGCGAGCTCTCCCCGCGCTCGGCGCTCTGGCTCGCGGCGGCGTTGGCGGTGGCGGCCGTCGGCCTCGCGACGGCGCTCGGCCCCGCCTCGCTCGCCTGCCTCGCGGCCTTCCTGCTCGTCCAGGCGGCCTACTCGCTCCGGCTCAAGTCGATCGAGCTCGTCGACGTCCTCACGATCGCCGGGCTCTTCGTCCTCCGGGCGGCCGCCGGCGCGATCGCGGTCGACGTTCACATCTCCCAGTGGCTCCTGCTCTGCACGTTCCTCCTCGCGCTCTTCCTCGCGCTCGGCAAGCGGCGGGCGGAGCTCGCGCAGTCGGGCGACCGGGCGCGGCCGGCGCTCGCGGGCTACACGCCGGAGCTCGTCGACCAGCTGCTCGCCGTCGTAGCCGCCGCGGTGATCGGCGCCTACGCCGCGTACGCGCTCACGGCGCACGACTCCCGGTGGCTGCTCGCCACGGTGCCGTTCGTCGTCTACGGCCTCTTCCGCTACCTGCTGCTGCTGCACCGGCGCGGCCTCGGCGAGGAGCCGGAGACGCTCCTCGTCGAGGACGTGCCACTGCTGGTGACGGTCGCCGGGTGGGCGGCCGTCTGCGCCGTCGTGCTCGCGACCTCGTAGGTGCCTACGCCGCTTCCGCGCCCCGCGCGGGCTCAGCGTCCCGCGCCGGTTCCGCGTCCCGCGCGGGGATCGGCACCGGGGCGTCCTCGAGACCGCGCTCCAGCCTGCTGAGGCGCACGTCGACGCCGTTCCAGCCGGAGGAGATGAGGTCGACGAGGATCCCGAGGTCGTCGATGCGCGAGTTCCGCTCGGCGAGGAGCTCCTGCTCGAGCCGTTCGAGCCGTCGGAGCGCCTGGTTCACGCTGCCCCGGATCTCGGCGAGGCTCCGGCTGACGGGAACCACCTCGCGCGCGATGCCGTCGCGCATGGCGGTCTCCACCTGCTTGGGGAGCGACTCCTCGAGCTCGTCGGCAACGTGCGCCAGCCGCATGATCTCGGCGCGAGCCCGCTCCAGCGCCGCGTCGAGCCGCGGTCCCGCGAGCCCATCGCCTGCACCGGCCGCAATGCGCTGCCGCGCCCGTTCCAACGCCTGTTCATCCATGGGGACAAGGCTAACCTCGCCGGCGGATGAATGTGCAGCTTCTCGACTACGAGCTTCCGGCGGAGCTCGTCGCCCAGCACCCGCCCGACCGCCGCGACGAGGCCCGGCTCCTCGTCTGCGACCGGGCCACCGGCGACGTGCGGCACCGGTCGGTCGGCGACCTGCCCGAGGAGGCCGGCGACCGCCTCGTCGTCGTCAACGACACGCGGGTCGTGCCCGCGCGGCTCGCCGTGCGGCGGGCGAGCGGCGGCGCGGTCGAGGCTCTCCTCGTCGAGCGCCTGGCCGGCGACGTCTGGGAGGCGCTCGCCCGCCCGTCGCGCCGGCTCCGGCCGGGGGAGACGCTCGAGGGCGAGGGCGGCTCCGTCGAGCTGCTCGAGCCGCTCGGGGAGGGCCGCTGGCGGATCCGGCTCCACGGCGCGCCGCACGGCGAGCTGCCGCTCCCGCCCTACATCCACGAGCGGCTCGACGACCCCGAGCGGTACCAGACGGTGTACGCGACGGAGACGGGCTCGGCGGCCGCGCCCACCGCGGGACTGCACTTCACGCCCGAGCTGCTCGCGCGGGTCGCGCACGAGCGGATCACGCTCCACGTCGGGCTCGACACCTTCCGGCCGGTCACCGCCGCGACACTCGAGGCGCACGAGCTCCACGGCGAGCGATACCGGGTCGAGCCGGCCGCCTGGCGCCGGATCGAGGCGGCCGAGCGCGTGCTCGCCGTCGGGACGACGACGACGCGCGTCCTCGAGACCGTCGCGCGCGGCGCCCCGCTCGCGGGCCGCTCCGACCTCTTCATCACGCCGGGGTTCGAGTTCCGCCGGGTCGACGCGCTGCTCACGAACTTCCACCTGCCGCGCACGACGCTGCTCGCGCTCGTGATGGCGTTCGCCGGGGTGGAGCGCACGCGGGAGCTCTACGCGCTCGCGATCCGCGAGCGCTACCGCTTCTACACCTTCGGCGATGCGATGCTCATCCGGTGACGGCGCGGTGAGCTGCTTCACGCTCGAGGCGACCGACGGCGCCGCCCGCGCCGGCGTCCTGCGCACCGCGCACGGCGACGTTCCGACGCCTGCCTTCATGCCGGTCGGGACGAAGGGCTCCGTCAAGGGCGTCGACCCCGACGAGCTCCGGGCGCTCGGCGCGCGGATCGTCCTCGGCAA
>DASTKY010000041.1:0-4360 GCA_035715495.1 Gaiella sp.
GCGTCCGCACGCTTAGAGGGCGCCGCCCGCGGCCGGAGGCGCGCCCTGCTCGAGCGGGTTCTCGCCGCCCGACTCGCGGGCGAGGAAGTCCTCGACGTGCATGACGGTGTCCTTCGAGCGCTCGACGACGTCGAGGAGGGCCGACATCGACGAGACCTCCTCCCGTTGCTCCTGGAGGACCCAGTGCATGAACTGCTCTGCGACGAGGTCGCCCTCGTCGCGCGCGGTCAGGGCGAGCTGCTGGATCTGGCCGGTGACCCGCTTCTCCTGGTCGAGCGCGAGCTTCACCGGCTCGACGACGTCTCCGAACGACGTCTGCGGCGCCTCGACGGCGGGGACGACGATCGTCTCGTCGGCGTCGAGCAGGTACTGCACCATCATCATCGCGTGGTTCCGCTCCTCGAGCGCCTGGCGGTAGAAGTGCGCCGCGAGCTGCGGCAGCGTCTGCGCGTCGTAGTGGACCGCGATCGCGACGTACTGTTGCGAGGCCGCGAACTCGTACGCGATCTGCTCGTTGAGCGCGTCGGCGAAGCGGGACATCGGCGGGACTCTAACGCCCGCGGTCCGACGGAGGCGGCCGAGCCGCCTCCGTCGTTTCGCAGGCGGCTCCGTCAGTTGTTCGACGGAGTCGCGTCGACGTCGGCGTGCGCCGAGCCGAGCTGGATCCGGCGCGGCTTCGCCTCCTCGGGCTTGGGGACGCGAACCTCGAGGACCCCGTCCACGTACGAGGCCTCGATCTTCGAGTCGTCGATCCCGGCCGGGAGGCCGACGGCGCGGCCGAAGCTGCCGTACCGGCGCTCGAAGCGGTAGAAGCGGTCGTCCTGCTCGGTCGTCTCTCGCGCGCGCTCGCCCGAGATCGTGAGCGTGTCGTCTTGAACCTCGATCTGGATCTGCTCCTCCGGCACGCCGGGGAGGTCGAAGGCGTAGACGAGCTCGGCGTCGGTCTCCCAGACGTCGAGCGACGGGACCCACTGCTGCGCGCCCCGGCCCTGCCCCTCGAGGAGCCCGTTGACGAGGCGCCCCATCTCTCCCTGGAGCTGGGCGAGCTCGCGGAACGGCTCCCAGCGAACGAGTGTTGCCATGGTGTACCTCCTGAAGTGCGTTTATCTAGATTATGAAACCTGAGTGTGAACATGTCAAGTTGGGGAGAACCCGCATCCGCAGTAGCATCGGTGGATGCCGGGAGTCCCCGACACGCTGAAGGGCCGCCACTACACGCGTGTCTCGGACTGGAGCCCGGCGGAGCTGACGCTCGCCCTCGACCTCGCCGACGAGCTCAAGGTGGAGCGCGCCCGGCGGCGCGAGCTGCGGATCCTCCCCGGCCGGACGGTCGGGCTCATCTTCCGGAAGCCGTCGACGCGCACGCGCATCAGCTCCGAGGTCGGGATCGCCGAGCTCGGCGGGATGGCGCTCTACGTTCCGGCCGCCGACCTGCAGCTCTCCCGCGGCGAGTCGACGCGCGACACCGCGCTCGTCCTCTCCCGGTTCCTCAGCGCGATCGTGATCCGCACGTTCGACCAGGACGAGGTGGACGAGTACGCCCGCCACGCGACGATCCCGATCGTCAACGGCCTGACGGACGCGTCGCACCCGCTCCAGGCGCTCGCCGACGCGATGACGATCCGCGAGCGGTTCGGCGCGCTCGAGGGGATCCGCGTCGCCTACCTGGGCGACGGGAACAACGTCTGCCACTCGCTCATGCGGATCGCGGCGCGCACGGGCGTCGATTTCGTCGCCGCCGGTCCGGACGGCTACCTGCCGGACGAGGCGATCGTCGCGTCCTGCCGCGAGGACGCGGTCGCGAGCGGCGCCACGATCGAGGTCGTCACCGACCCGCGCGAGGCGGCGGCGGGCGCGCACGTGCTCTACACCGACGTCTGGACGAGCATGGGCCAGGAGGCCGAGCACGAGCGCCGCCTCCGGGACCTCGAGCCGTACCGGATCGATGCGGCGAAGCTCGAGCTCGCCCACGCCGACGCCGTCGCGCTCCACTGCCTGCCGGCCCACGTCGGCGACGAGATCACGGCCGACGTCCTCTACGGCGAGCGGTCGCTCGTGTGGGACCAGGCCGAGAACCGCCTGCACGTCCTCAAGGCGGTGCTCGCGCTCACGGTGCGCTGAGTGGGGTTCGAGGACGTCGTCCAGGAGGCGCTCGACAGCCTCCCCGCCGACCTCGCCGCCGCGCTCCGCAACGTCGCGATCGTCGTCGAGGACGAGAACCGCGAGGACCCCGATCTCTACGGCCTCTTCGACGGGATCCCGCTGACGGAGGGTGGCCCCCAGCCCGGCGAGCTGCCGAACCGGATCTCGATCTACCGGCGGCCGCTCGAGGCCGACTTCGCCGACGTCGACGAGCTGCGCGAGGAGATCCGCGTCACCGTCCTCCACGAGCTCGGCCACTACTTCGGCCTCGACGAGGACCGGCTCGCGGAGCTCGGCTACGAGTGACGACGTTCCTGCAGATCGTGACGTGGGCCGCGCTCGCCGCCGGTGCGGTCGTCGTGGGGCTCTACCTCTTCGGCCGCCGCCGATGATCGATTGCATGCAACGCGGAATGAAGGGGTAGACGTCGTCGTTGAAGGAGACATGAACACGATTGCGCAGATCCATGTCGAGATCGACGAGCTCAGCGAGCGGCGCGTGCAGCTGTGGAACTCGCTCTCGCAGGGTCGTGACCCCGAGCTCGTGGAGGAGATCAAGGCGCTGGACGCCCGACTCGACGAGCTCTGGGCGCTGCAGCGTGCGGTCAGGGCGCGAATCCGCTTCGGCGAGCGCGACGACATCGTGCGTCGAGCTCGTGCCGAAGAGCGCCTCGAGCGCGCAGCCTAGACCTCGACCCCGGCGGACGCCGCGTTCCCGGCAGGGAACGCGAGCGGTTCGCCGTACCATGTGATGGTGCTCCAACGGCGCCCTTCCAGCGATGACCCCGTCGCCCAGGAACGCGCGGCACTCGCCGAGCAGCGGGCCGCCCTCGAGAGCCTGAAGGGGCAGCTCGCGGAGCGGGTCGCCGCGGTGAAGGAGCGCGAGGCCGAGCTGCGCGCCGCGATCGCGAACGTCGCGGCCGGCAAGCAGGCGGCGATCGCGCTCCCGCCGGTCGTCGATCCCGAGACAGACCGGCTCGCCGCCCGCACCGCGGCGCTCGCGGAGCGCGAGCGGGCGCTGGCCGCCCGCGAGACGGCGCTCGCCGCCGGCCGGCCCTCGGAGGGCAGCGCGAACGGCGACGCAGGGCACGCGGAGCGGCTGGCGGAGCTCGGAGCGCGCGAGCGCGAGCTCGACGAGCGGCTGCGGCAGCTCGACGCGCGCGAGCGCGCCGTCGAGGAGCGCGAGCGGATCCCGCCCGACCCGGACGCGGTTCGGCTCGCCGAGATCGAGGCACGCCTGGACGAGCTCCGCGAGGCCGAGGAGGCGTTTCTCCGCACCCGGCGCGAGCTCGCCGACCGCAGCGACGCCGTCGACGCGCGCGAGCGGCTCATCGCGCAGCGCGAGCGCGAGCTCGACGAGCGCGAGGACGGCTGGGGCACGTCCGACCTGCACGAGCTCGAGTCGCGGCTGCGCCGCCTGGAGCTCCAGCGCACGTCCTCCGGGCAGACGGGCACCTTCAGCGGCGGCTTCCGGAAGCTCGAGCAGGAAGGCACCCGCCGCCCGCCCGACCGCTAGCCCCGTATACCTAACACTGCTAGGTATACTCGGCGCCGAGCAGCACACGCCGTGCCTCGAACCGCGTGATCTCTGACGAGCGGAAAGGGAGTCCCATGAAGCCGTTTCTCGCACTGGTGGCGGCGGCGCTCGTCGTCGCCGCACTCGGCACGATCGCCGTCGCCTCCGGGGAAGCCGACGACGCGCCCGGTCTCGTCCTCATCGGGATCGTGCTCATCGTCGGGGCGATAGCGCTCGGCGTCCGTGCCGGCATGCGCCTCGAGTCGCACGAACGCGCCACCGACCCGCCGGGCTCGGGAGGACGGCCGCAGCGCGGCTAGAATCCAGGCTCCGGGGCGTTAGCTCAGTTGGGAGAGCACCAGCTTTGCAAGCTGGGGGTCGCCGGTTCGAGCCCGGCACGCTCCACCTCTCGCTACGGCTTGAACAAGCCGTTCATCGGAGGAGGACGAGGGCTCGGATCGCTCCGAGCCCTCTCATTTCGGCCTCCAGGTCAGATTTAGTCAGAGTCGGCTCGGCGCGAACGCGGCGTCTATCGAATCGCGCACGTCGTCGAGCCCCCGCGCGTGCTCGAACTCGTGCGCGTAGATGTCGAGCGTGATGCTCGGGCGTGCGTGACCAAGCTGACGGGACGCGCGAACCGGATCGACACCTGCGCGGATCAGATGACTCGCGAATGTGTGCCGGAGATCGTGAAACCCGAGCT
>DASTKY010000042.1:0-2544 GCA_035715495.1 Gaiella sp.
AGGTCGAGCGCCCGTCCCGCGAGGCCCGCGAGGTACGCCAGCGTCGCTGCGTTCCACGCACGCCAGCATGCGGAGGCTGCGACGGGCTCGAGCTCGCCCGAGGCCCCGATGTCGAGGACGACGGTGCCGGTGCCGTCGAGCGTCGGCTCGGCTCGCCCCTCACCCGTCGGCGTACCGAGGGCGAGCCCGCCGCCATGCAGAGCGAGCGCCACCGACGTGGCGCCTCTCGCGTGCCGCGCACGTCCGCCCACGCAGAGCGGTGCGCCGAGCGTCGGCTCGTCGACGAGGCTCAGGGGCGCCGCGGCGCGCCCAAGCTCGAACCCCCCGGCGACGACGGCACCGAGAAGCTCCTCGCCCGCCCAGAGCTCGCTCCACCCCGCGTCGGCGAGCCGGGACGCCAGCTCGTCGTCGCGGTCGTCCTGCCAGTCCCCGAGCTCCGGTTCGCGCCGCGGCTCCCACGGTCCGATCGCGGCCCGGACGGACTCCGCGAACTGCGTGAGCTCCGAGGGGACGTCGAACGTCATCGCAACTCCGCGAGGACGGCGTCGGTATCGCCACCGAGCTGCGGCGCCGCTGCGGCCGCGTGGGCCTGGCCGCCCACACGCACGAAGGGCGCGAGAAGCTTGACCGCACCGAGTCCGTCCTGCTCGACGTCGGCGATCAGCGCCTCCGCGGCGACCTGGGGATCCGCGTGGACCGTCTCGCGCTGCTGCACGCGGCCGGCCGGCACGCCGGCCGACTCGAGCCGCTCGAGCCACTCGGCGCCCGAGCGCTCGGCGAAAGCCTTGGCGACGGCCGCAGTGAGCTCCTCCTTTGCGACGCGAACGGCCGGATCGTCGGGAACGAGGTCCGGCGCGTCGATGGTCGCGTCGTCCAGCCCGAAGAGGCCGAGGAACGCGCGCCGCTGAGCGATGTTGAGGCACGCGACGGCGACGAAGCCGTCGGATGCCTCGAAGCAGCGGTAGTAGGGGTTCATGGCAACACCGCCCGCGATCTCGCTCGCGCGCGCATCGAGGTGCGCGCGGTCGGCGCCGGCAATGGCATCGGCATCCCCCTCACCCTCGAGCCACACGAGGTCCTGCAGCTGCACGGCGAGCGCGGCGGCGAGCAGCGAGACGTCGACGAGCTCTCCGGCGCCCGTCTCCCGCGCGTGCACGAGCGCGGCGAGAACGCCGGTCGCGAGCAGGAAACCCGCCGTGAGATCCGCCATCGGAATCCCGCCCGCGCGCACGGGAACCGTGTCCCCGCGCGACGCGTGCGACGTCAGCAGCCCGGCCCGAGCCTGCGCGACGAGGTCGTACGCCGGTGCCCCGGCGAGCGGCCCGGACGTCCCGTACGAGGTGACGCGTCCGACGACGAGCGTCGGATGAGCCGCATGCAGCTGGTCCCACTCGAGCCCGAACCTCGCCGCGCGCTCGGGCGGGAAGTTGTGCAGCGCGACATCGGCCGACGTGAGAAGCAGTTCACTCGTCGCGAGGCCGTCGTCCGTCTTCAGGTCGGCGACGACCGAGCGCTTTCCGCGGTTCAGGGGGACGAAATAGCGACCGATGCCCGGTGCGACGGGCATGACGTGTCGATAGCCGTCCCCGCCGGGCGGCTCCACCTTGACGACGTCCGCGCCGAGATCGGCGAGCAGGACGCCGCAGAGTGGCCCCGCGACGTACTGCGCGTACTCGACGACGCGGATGCCATCCAGCGGAAGGCTCACCGGAGCCCCAACCCGCGCCGCGCGATCACGACCTGCAGGATCTCCGTCGACCCACCCGAGATCGTCGACCCGACGGACGCCCGGTAGAGGCCGCCGATCCGCCCCTCGAGCGGTGACGACGGATGCCCGTCGGCGAGCCCTTCCAGTCCGAGCAGCTCGATCCCCTCGCGGGCGAGGCGCTGCGCGAGGCGCGCGCCCGCGAGCTTCGCCATCGCGGAGGCGGAGCTCGCGGGCTGCCCGCGGTCGATGAGATCGGCTGCACGCAGCGACAGGAGTCGCGCCGCAGCGAGCTCACCGCGCAGCCGTCCGACACGATCCCACGCGGCGTCGAGTCGTCCGGTCTCGGCGAGGCGGGCGTCGAGAGCGTCGATCACCCAGGCGAGCCCACCGAGCTTCTCCGCGGTGATGCGCTCGAAGTCGAGCGTGTGCATGAGGACGTCCCAACCGCGGTCGACCTCGCCGACGAGGTTCTCCGCCGGGACCTCGACGCTGTCGAGGAAGACCTCGCACAGGTAGCCGCCTCCGAGCACCGGAAAGCGGCGTACCTCGATTCCGGGCGTCGTGAGTGGTGCCACGAGAACGGAGATGCCCCGATGCCTCGGCTCGTCGGGGTTCGTGCGGACGGCGAGGTAGATCCAGTCGGCGAGCCATGCGCTCGACGTCCAGATCTTGTGGCCGTGGACGACCCACCTGTCGCCGCGTCGCTCGGCGCGGGTGGTCAGCGACGCGAGGTCGCTTCCGGCGCCCGGCTCCGAGAAGCCCTGGCAGAAGGTCAGCTCCCCTCTCGCGATCGGCCCGAGCAGCCGCTCCTGGAGCTCGGGTGTGGCGTAGCGCTC
>DASTKY010000043.1:0-3166 GCA_035715495.1 Gaiella sp.
GATGTACTCCTCGAGGAACTTGATCTGGGCGCTCTGCTCCCGCGTCTGGAACTTCACCAGGTCTCCGATCGAGACGACGCCCAGCACGGCGCGGGACTCGTCGAGGACGGGGAGGTGACGGATCCGCCGCTCGGTCATCACGGCCATGCACTCGTCGATCGAGCTCTCCGGCGTCGTGTAGACGATCGGCGCGGACATGATCTCGCGGACGGGGGTCGTCCGCTCGTCGCGGCCGACGATCGCGACGCGGCGCAGGTAGTCGCGCTCGGTCACGATCCCGACGAGTCGCCCGTCCTCCGTGACGAGGAGGGAGCCCACGTTGCCGTCCACCATCTTCGAGACGGCGTCGAAGACCGTCGACTCGCAGTCGATCTCGAGGACGGTCGAGCCCTTCGTTGCGAGGATGTCCGACACCTGGCCCATGCGGCGCTCCCTTGGTCGAGTCTGCCCGTCGGACCATGGTGACAAACGCCACAGGCTCGTGTCGTCCCCCCGAGCGTCAGTCGGCGCCGAGCGCCTCGCGGATCCCCGTCTCGACCCCGGCGACGATCGCCTCGAGCTCGTCCTCGCCGACGACGAAGGGCGGCGAGATCTGGAGCGCGACGCCGCGGAGCGCCCGCGAGAGGACGCCGTGGCGGCGGGCGGCGACGACGGCCGCGGCGGGAAGGCCCGGATCGGCGGCGACGAGGCCGGCGTCGAGCTCGATCCCGGCGGCGAGCCCGACGTGGCGGATCTCGGCGACGCCCGGGATCTCGCGGAGCGGCTCGAGGAGGCGCGCGAGGTGCGGCTCGAGCTCGGCGACGCGCTCGACCAGCCGCTCGCGCTCGAGGATGTCGAGGTTCACGAGGCCCGCGACGCACGCGCCCGGATGGCCGGCGTACGTGCCGCCGTGGAGGAGCGGCGCCGCGGCGGGGTCCCAGAACGGCTCGCGGACGCGGCCCGAGACGACGACCGCGCCGAGCGGGACGTACCCGGAGCTGATCCCCTTCGCGCACGTGATCAGGTCGGGCGTGAACCCGTAGCGCTCGCAGCCGAACCACCGGCCGAGCCGGCCGAAGCCGCAGATCACCTCGTCCGCGACGAGCAGGACGTCGCGCTCGCGGCAGATGCGCTCGACCGCGGGCCAGTAGCCGTCGGGCGCCGGGATGACGCCGCCCGCGCCGATCATCGGCTCGCCGATGAACCCGGCGGCGCGGTCGCCGAGCTCGTCGAGGGCCCGCGCGAGGTCGTCGGGGTCGTCGTGCGCGACCTCGGCGACGTCGCCGACGAGCGTGCCGTACCCGTCGCGCACGCCGGGGATCCCGGCGAGCGAGGTGCCGTAGGCGTTCGTGCCGTGGTACGCGAAGCGCCGCGAGAGGATCACCGTTCGCTCCGGCCGGCCGACCAGCGCCCAGTGGCGCCGCACGATCTTGGCCGCCGTGTCGATCGCCTCGCCGCCCCCGGTGCCGAAGAAGACCGCGGGGTCGTCGACCGGCGTCAGCCCGGCGACGCGCTCGGCCAGGCGGAGCGCCGGCTCGTTCGCCTGGTCGCCGAAGACGTGGTGGGCCGCGAGCGTCCGCAGCTGCTCGCCGACGGCGTCCGCGATCTCCGCGCGCCCGTGGCCGACGTTCGCGAACCAGAGCCCGGCGGTCGCGTCGAGGTACTCGCGTCCGTCGGCGTCCCAGACGCGGCTTCCGTCGCCGCGGACGAGCACGAGCTCGTGCCCGTCGACCTTCCCCATGGCGGCGAACGGGTGCCAGAGGCGCGTCGTCGTGGTCGAGGGGAGCGAGGTCACGGGACGACCAGCCTACTCCGGCCCCTCCGGCAGCCGCCGCGTCAGCGGTGCTCGGGGTCGCTCGGGGCGCCGCCGATCAGGTCGAGCAGGCGATCCTTCCGCGGCACCCACCGCGCCCGGTACCGCGCGTCGCGCTCCTCGGCCCGCCGGTGCTTCCGGCTGTCGGGCTTGTAGCGCCAGCGCGCCCAGATCGACGTCGGCTTGCCGAGCCGGATCGCCCCGATCCACGCGAAGACCCAGATGAACACGCCGATCGTCGCGAGCAGGAAGCGCCCCTTGAGCGCCGCGATCAGGACGAGGACGAGGTTCAGCGTGACGGCCGCGGTCAGCGCCCACCGCGACGAGGCGTGCGCGTCGGAGGTCGGCGTCAGGTGGAGGAGGAGGACGCCGCCGAGCACCGTGCTGATCACGACGGCGTCGACCGACGAGCGTCCCTCGGTCGACCAGTACACGTCCTGGAGGCGGAAGACGAGCGCGAACTCGTCGAGCACGAGCGCGACCCCCGAGCCGAACCCCGCAGCCAGCACGAGCTGCCAGTCCTCCCCGGGCGAGAGCCCGAACTCGAGCGCGCCCGCGGCGAACGCGAGCACGATCCCGACGACCACGTGGTGCAGGTGCACGCCCCCGACGGAGCCGCTGCCCCAGCCCCGCCGCCGCGCGAGCCGCGTGTAGGTCCGCGTGAGGGCGAAGGTGATCAGGAACGCGAGGAGCATGACGAGGGCCGGCTGCCGCCCCGCCTCGTAGACGTACGTCTCGTAGCCGGGGATGAAGGGGAAGAGATCCATGGCCGCGGCGCGCTACGCGACGCCCTCGATGGGCTTCTCCATCGTCTTGCAGGCGATCGTCACGCCGTCCGGGAGCTCGACCTCGGCCTCGTCGAGCACCTGGAAGCCGTAGGCGAGGTAGAGCGGCACGCCGGGCAGGGTCGCCATGAGCCCGAGTCGCGTGAACCCCTCGGCCCGCGCGGCCGCCTCGCACGCCTCGAGGATCCGCCGGCCGAGGCCCTTCCGCGTCCAGTCGGCGCGGACGAACATCGCGCGCACGCGCGCGGCCTCGGTCGCCGGGTCGAGGAGGCGCGCGTCGTCGGCTCCGTCGCCGCTCCCGGTGTAGAGGCGGTCGCGGCGGCTCCAGCCTCCGCACCCGACGGGCTCGCCGTCCGCCTCGAGGACGAAGTACGTGCCGTCGGCGAGCAGCTGCCCGTCGAGGGACGCGACGTACCGCACCGCGCTCGCGGCCTGCCGCTCGTCGTAGAACCGTGGGAAGAGGACCTCCGCCGAGATCGTCATCAGGGCGCCGATCCCCTCCGCGTCGGCGAGGGTCGCGACGCGGAGCACGGGGTCGTCCATGCGGCGACTCTACGGGCTCCATGCGCGCTGCTCCGGACCCGCATCC
>DASTKY010000044.1:0-2380 GCA_035715495.1 Gaiella sp.
GGACGTACTGCTTGTCGAAGGACGGTTGCGGGCCACCCTGCGCGTACGCGTCGGCGGGCCAGAAGCGGGACGAGTCGGGCGTCAACGCCTCGTCGCCCAGCGTGACCACGCCGTCCGCGTCCAGCCCGAACTCGAACTTCGTGTCGGCGAGGAGAATGCCGCGCTCGGCGGCGTGCTCGTGGGCGGCGGCGTAGAGCCCGAGCGCCGCGTCCCGCGCGACGGCGTAGGCGCCGTCCTCGCAGAGCTCGGCGGCCTCGTCCTCGGTGATGTTGAGATCGTGGCCGCTCGTCGCCTTCGTCGCGGGGGTCACGATCGGGTGCGGCAGCCGCTCGGACTCCACGAGCCCGGCAGGCAGCTCGTGCCCGCACACGGAGCCCGTCGCGCGGTAGTCGACCCACCCCGAGCCGGCGAGGTACCCGCGGACGACGACCTCGACCGGGAGCATCTCGAGCCGCCTGCACTCGAGCGAGCGGCCGTCGGCCCGCAGGGCGAGCGCGTGGTTCGGGACGACGTTCGCAAGCCGCGCGAACCAGAAGGCCGAGAGCCCGGTCAGGACGCGGCCCTTGTCGGGGATCTCGGTCGGAAGCACGACGTCGAAGGTCGAGATCCGATCGGACGCGACGAGCAGCAGCCGATCGGGCCCGAGCGCGTAGAGCTCGCGGACCTTCCCGCTCCCGACGTGCACCGCGTCCACGCTCATGTCGCGACCGCCGCCGCTCGCGTGCCGACGAGGACGCGGAGCCGGTCGAAGACGGTGTCGACGTGACGGGTGTAGGCGCCGAGGTCGAAGACGCGGTCGAGGTCGACCCGTCCCGCGATCTGCGCGTCGGCGCTGACGAGCTCGCGCAGGTCGAGCTCCTCGTCCCACGCGCGCATCGCATGGCGCTGGACGAGCCGGTACGCCTCGTCGCGGCCGAGTCCGCTCTCGACGAGCGCGAGCAGCAGCCGCTGGCTGAAGAAGAGCCCGTGGCTCGACTCGAGGTTGCGGCGCATCCGCTCCGGCCTGACGACCAGCCCCTCCACGAGCCAGGCGAACCGGTCGAGCGCATAGTCGAGCGCGAGGAACGAGTCGGGCAGGACGATCCGCTCGGCCGACGAGTGCGAGATATCGCGCTCGTGCCACAGCGCGACGTTCTCGAGGCCGACCGTGGCGTTGGCGCGGACGACGCGCGCGAGCCCGCAGATCCGCTCTGCCGTGATGGGGTTCCGCTTGTGGGGCATCGCCGACGAGCCCTTCTGGCCGCGGCCGAACGGCTCCTCGACCTCGCGCACCTCCGTGCGTGCGAGGTGCCGGATCTCCGTTGCGAACCGGTCGAGCGACGAGGCGGCGAGCGCGAGAGCGGACAGCACCTCGGCGTGCCGATCGCGCTGCAGGATCTGCGTCGAGCTCGGCGCGGCCTCGAGCCCCACGCGCTCGCAGGCGATCCGCTCGACCTCGGGGTCGATCGCCGCGTACTGCCCGACGGCACCGGACAGCTTCCCGACGCGAACCCCGTCGATCGCCCGCTCGACGCGCTGTCGGTCGCGATCGAGCGCGAACGCCCAGCCCGCGAGCTTGAGCCCGAACGTCGTCGGCTCCGCGTGGACGCCGTGCGTCCGCCCCATGCACAGCGTCTCGCGGTGCTCCTCGGCGCGGGCGATGACGGCGTCGAACGCCTTGTCGATGCCCGCGAGGATCCCCACGCCCGCCTCCTGGAGCGTGAGCGAGAGCGCTGTATCGAGGACGTCCGAGGACGTCAGGCCGAAGTGGAACCACCGGCCGTCGTCGCCGAGCGTCGAGGCCACCGCGTCGACGAACGCCGCGACGTCGTGGTTCGTCTCGCGCTCGAGCTCCGCCACCCGCTCGGGCGACGGCGCGACGGCGCTTGCCTGGATTCGCTCGACCGCATCTGCCGGGACGACCCCGACGGTTGCCCATCCCTCGAGCGCCGCGAGCTCGACCTCGAGCATGCGCGCGAGCCGCGCCTCGTCCGACCAGATCCGTGCCATCTCCGGTCGTGAGTAGCGGGCGATCACGCCGTCATTCTAGAGAGGGGCCTGGAAGGCCTCGGGTGGGCGCGTCACGCTTTCGGCACGAGCTCGACACGGTCGTGGCACCCATTGTTGCCCGATCGGGCGATAGAATTGGCAGCGGGTGGTGGGTTGGGGTGCCCCGGAGGAGCACTCGTTCAGTCGCCGCCACCAACCGCAGCGAGCGCCACATCCTCGCGGCGCCGCGCCCCTGGGATCCGGATCGCATCAGCTGCCGCGTAGGCCCGATCGCGCGCGGCCGAGAGCGTCTCCGCGGCTGCGGTCACGCAGAGCAATCGACCGCCGTTCGTCACGACCCGGCCGTCGCGCAGCGCGGTCCCGGAGTGGAACACGAGCGCCCCCAGCGCCT
>DASTKY010000045.1:0-5940 GCA_035715495.1 Gaiella sp.
GTGGCGGAGGAGCGTCGCGATGTTCCGCTGCGTCGCCGCGAGCGAGGCGCGGACGACGCTTGCTCGGAGCCGGGCGCGCGCGAGCGAGCGCTCGAGCTCGCGGCGGGTCGCGCCGAGCCGGAGCGTCTCCGACCGCGCCCGCGCGAGCGCGGACTCGCTCGCGAAGAGCTCGAGTTCCGCCGATCGCTCCGCCCGTGCGAGATCGGTGAGGCCGGCGGCCCCCGGCGCCCCGACGGCGACCGCGGAGGCCGAGCCGACGAGGAGCGCCGCGACGCACGGCACGAGATATCTCGCCCGCCGGTGCACAGGGCGAACGACCGTAGCAGACGAATGCTGCTGTTTGCAGAGCTTTTGCCGCGGGTAGAGCGTGCAGCCGTCCCCCCTGGCTGCTAGGCTCCGCCACTTGTGGCCGGCGACTCCCCCCTCGGCGGCCTTGCCGTTCCCCGAAAACGCTGCGGTTTGAAGGCTTCGACGAAGCGTCACACCCCCCTTCTGCTCGCGGCGATCGTGTGCCTCGCGATCGCCCTCGTCGCCGGCACGGGCTCTGCCACCGCCGACCCGTCGATCAGCTCGAAGCGCGCCCAGGCGCGCGCGATCGTCGACCAGATCCGGCAGATGGACTCGAACCTGTCGCATGCGATCGAGTCGTACAACCTCGCGAACGTCCAGCTCGGTCAGATCGACACCGACCTCAAGCTGAACGGCAAGCACCTCGCCACGGCGAAGGTGAGCCTCGGCGTCGCGCAGCAGCACATCGCGAAGCGCCTCCGGGCGCTCTACATCAACGGCGACTCCGCCGGCGCCGTCGAGGTCGTCCTCGGCGCGCGCAGCCTCGACGACCTGCTCGACCGCCTCGACATGGCCCAGACCGTCGGCGGGCACGACGCCAAGGTGCTGCAGGCGGTACGGCAGTTCCGCACCGAGGTCAAGACGCGCCGCGCAAAGCTCCGGGACGACCGCACGCGCCAGGCCCAGATCGTCTCCGAGCGGGCCGAGCGGAAGCAGTGGATCGAGGGCCAGCTCGCCGAGCGCCAGCGGCTCCTGTCGTCGGTCAAGGGCGAGATCGCGCAGATGGAGGCCGCCGAGCGGCGGCGCCAGGCGGAGATCGAGCGCCAGGCCCGCGCGCGGCTCGCCGCGCTGTCGGCGGCGCGCGCCGTCGAGCGCCAGCAGTCCCTCGAGCTCGCCTCCCCGTCCACGTCCGACGACACGGGCCTCGTCGCGAGCTCGCCGGCACCTCCCGCGCGCTACGGCGGTGCGGTCGGGATCGCGATGCAGTACCTCGGCGTGCCCTACGTCTGGGGCGGCGCGAGCCCGTCCGGCTTCGACTGCTCGGGGCTCACCACCTACGTGTACGCCCAGCTCGGCGTCTCGCTGCCCCACAACGCCGCGATGCAGTACAACCAGTCCGGCGTCTACGTCTCGCGCGGCGAGCTCCAGCCCGGCGACCTCGTCTTCTTCGACGGGCTCGGCCACATGGGCATGTACATCGGCGGCGATCAGTTCATCCACGCGCCGCACACCGGCGACGTCGTCAAGATCTCGAGCCTGAACGAGTCCTGGTACGCCTCGCGCTACGTCGGCGCGAAGCGCGTCACCTAGGCGTACGGCTCAGCCGGCGGTCGGCTCGTCCGTGGTCACGGCCAAGGGCGCGGTGTCGTACAACGAGGCGACCTCGTCGGCGAAGTTCTCGAGGACGACGCGGCGCTTGAGCTTCAGGGTCGGCGTCACCTCGCCGTGCTCCATCTCGAAGTCGCGGTCGAGGATCCGGAACCGCTTCACCTGCTCGTAGCGTGAGCGTTCGCGGTTGACGTCCTCGACGATCCCCGAGACGAGGGCCTGCACCCGCGGGTCGTCGGCGAGCGAGGCGACGTCGCCGTCGATCCCCTGCTCGGCGGCCCACTTGCCGATCTCGACGGGGTCGAGCGTGATCAGGGCGGCCGGGTACGGCCTCCGGTCGCCGATCACGATCGCCTGCGAGACGAACCGCGAGGTCTTCAGGTCGTTCTCGAGGTTCTGCGGGGCGATGTTCTTCCCGCCGGCCGTCACGATGATGTCCTTCTTGCGGTCGGTGATCGTGACGAACCCGTCCTCGTCGATCGTGGCGATGTCGCCCGAGCGCAGCCAGCCGTCCTCCCCCAGCACCGCCGCCGTCGCCTCGGGCTCCTTGAAGTAGCCCGCGAACACGGTCTCGCTCTTGATCAGCAGCTCGCCGTCCTCCGCGAGCGCGAGCTCGAAGCCGGGGAGCGCGGGACCGACGGTGCCGAACCGGTACCGGTCGGGGCGGTTCGTCGTCGCCGCCGTCGTGCACTCGGTCAGGCCGTACCCCTCGAGGATCCGGATGCCGAGCGCGTCGAAGAACTCGCCGATCTCCTTCGCGAGCGGGGCGCCGCCCGAGATGGGCGTCCGCAGCCTGCCTCCCATGCGGTCCTTCACCTTCGCGAAGACGAGCCGGTCCGCCAGCTTGTGCTGCAGCGCGAGCCCGCGTGGGAGCGGCTTGCCGGCCGCGCGGAGCGCGCTCTCGCGCCGCCCGACGCCGAGCGCCCAGTCGATCAGCTTGCGGCGCACCCCGGTCGCCTCCGCGAACGCGGAGGAGACGGCCGTGTGCACCTTCTCGTAGACGCGCGGCACGCTCGGGAGGATCGAGGGATGCACCTCGGGCATCGCGCGCGCGACCTCGAGGGGATCCGGGAGGAAGGCGATCGCGTAGCCGACGTATGGCCCGGAGAGGTGCATCAGCCGCCCGAAGTTGTGGGCGAGGGGGAGGTAGAGCAGCATCACGTCGTCCGGCTCGCTGTAGTTCGGCAGCTCGTCGACGACCGCGACCATCGCGTAGTAGTTGCGGTGCCGGATCATGCAGCCCTTGGGCGGGCCGGTCGTGCCGGACGTGTAGATGAAGGTGAAGAGGTCCTCCTCGTCGATCGCCGCGACGGCGTCGTCGAGCGCGCCCGGGTTCGCCTCGCGATACGCGCGGCCCTCCTCCTCGAGGGCGCCGAGGTCGTCGTAGGTGAGGACGAGCCTCAGGCCCGGCAGCTCCCCGCGGCGCTCCTCGATCTTGGCGCGCTGCGCGTCGTCCTCGCAGAGGATCCCGACCGCGTCCGAGTGCGCCACGATGTAGGCGGCGTCCTGCGGCGACGAGTTCGCGTAGATCGCGGCCCCGACGGCGCCGACGTGCGCCAGCGCGAAGTCGAAGAGCGCCCACTCGAGCGAGGTGCGCGCGAGGATCGCGAACGCGTCGCCCTTGCGCACGCCGCGCGAGAGCAGCCCGTTCGCCAGCAGCTCGACCCGCTCGGCCGCCTCCGTCCAGGGGATCTCCTGCCAGCCGTCGGCGCCCTCGACGAGGTACGCGGCGCCCGTGTTGCGCGCGACGGCGTCGCGCCAGAGGCGGGGGATGGTGCGGTCACCGGCCATCCGGACGGAATGTAGCCGCAGGGAAGGCGGCGTACAGCGCGAATCACGACCGTCCCGCCCTTAGACTTGGGAGAACGATGCGCGTCACCTGGAACGGATCGCTGAGCTTCGGCCTCGTGAGCATCCCCGTCGGGCTCGCTCCGGCCACGAAGCCCGCCGCACGGCAGTCGGACGTCTCGTTCCGCCTGCTCCATCGCGAGTGCCTCACGCCCATCAAGCAGAAGCGCTGGTGCCCGAAGCACGACATCGAGGTGCCGCCCGACGAGCTCGTCAAGGGCTGGGAGGTCGCGAAGGGCCAGTTCGTCGTCGTCGAGGAGGCCGAGCTGGAGGCGCTCGAGCGCCACGACGACTCGCGGACGATCGACATCGAGCGGTTCGTGCCGCTCGGCGACGTCGACCCGATCTGGATGGACCGGACCTACTTCCTCGTCCCCGGCGCCGCACCGGCGCAGCGGCGGCCGTACAAGCTGCTCCTCGAGGCGATGGAGGAGGGCGGCGTCGCGGCGGTCGGGCGCTTCGTCCGCTCGGGGCGGGAGTCGCTCTGCCTCGTCCGCGCCCGCGGCCGGGGGCTCGTGCTCGAGACGCTCTATCTCGTCGAGGACGTCTACTCCCAGGCCGAGATCGACGAGGCGATGGAGGAGACGGACGTCAAGGCGGCCGAGCTCGACCTCGCGCGGCAGATCGTCGAGGGCCTCGCCGCGGAGTTCGAGCCGACCGAGCTCGCGAGCTCGTACCGACGCGACCTGCGCCAGCTGCTCGAGGCGAAGCTCCGCGGCGAGGAGATCGCCGAGCCGGAGCCCGTCGAGGAGCCCGTCGCCGCGGTCGACCTGATCGAGGCGCTGAAGGCGTCCGTCGCGGCCGCGAAGGGCACGTCCGCCAGGGCGAAGAAGGCGCCGGACGAGAAGGCGCCGGCGGAGAAGCCCAAGGCGAAGCGCACGGCACGCGCCAAGGCGGCCAAGAAGTAGCCGCGGATGGCAGAGGGGGCCTTGCGGCCCCCTCGTGAGCGTCGGTCTCGAGAGACCCGGCTAGCCGGCGGCGACCTGCGCGGTGCCGACGGCCTGGAGCTGGGCCTGGAAGAGGTGCTTGTCGATCTTTCCCTGGTAGATCGGGACGCCTTCCGTGATGCAGAGCTTGACGACCTCGTCGCGCTCCATGTTGAGCTCCTTCGCGAGCTCCTCCGGCGTCAGGTGATTCGGCATCGACCGTTTCCTCCCTCGGCCAACGAAAAAGCCCGCTGGCACCAAGTGCTCAGTCGGGCTCGATCGAGGCTCGTACGTCGTGTGGCGGGGGTCAACGGGCCCGCCTCCCGAAATCGACCATGTGCTCCGAGGATACTCCGGAGCGCGGCTGACGCGCAATCCCTGTTCGCCAGCGGGATCCGGCAGGAGCCGGACCCCGCGGCTCGATCCCCGGCATCGCCGGGGCACACCCCTGAAGGCGCCCGCTGTCGCGGTCGCCCTGACTCTCTGCAACGCCGCGGCTGCTTGCCGGGCGCGGCCTAGACCGGGTTCTCGACCTCGACGTACTCCCACGCGAGCCCGAAGCGCGCGGCGAGCTCGGCGGCGAGCGCCTGGACGCCGAGCCGCTCGGTCGCGTGGTGCCCGGCGGCGATCAGGTGGACCCCGAGCTCGCGGGCCGTCGCCGCGCTCGGCTCCTCGGGCTCGCCCGTGAGCAGCGCGTCGTAGCCCTCGTGCGCCGCCCGGATCAGCGAGTAGCCGGCCGCCCCGGTCGCGACCGCGAGCCGGCGGACGTCGCCGCCGCCGCCCCGCAGGACGAGCGGCGCCCGGCCGACGGCGTCCTCGACGCGCGCCGCCAGCTCGTCGAGGGCGACGGGCGGCAGGCTGCACCCGAGCCCGACCCCGTCGAACGGGCCGTCGGGCGTCGCTCCGACCCGCGTCGCGAGCTGCGCGTTGTTGCCGAGCGTCGGATGGGCGTCGAGCGCCAGGTGGTAGGCGACGAGCGACGCGTTCCCCGCGAAGAGCGCCTCCAGCCGCCCGCGCAGCCGGGTGTCGACGACGAGCGGCTCGTTGCGCCAGAAGAGCCCGTGGTGGACGAGCACGAGCTCCGCGCCGAGCGCCACCGCCCGCTCGAAGAGCTCGAGGGACGACGACACCCCGCACGCGATCCTCGTCACCTCGTCCGCGCCGACGACCTGGAGGCCCTGCGGCGCGAACTCGGGGAACCGCTCGACCTCGAGCAGCGCGTCCGCGTGCGCCACGATCTCGTCCCGGCGTGCCACCGGCCGAGTCTACGGCAGCGGAATCGCTACCCTTTCGCGGCTCGGGGTGTGGCGCAGCCTGGTAGCGCGCTCCGTTCGGGTCGGAGAGGTCCCCAGTTCAAATCTGGGCACCCCGATACACGTGGGGGAACCCATGGTTCCCCCACGAGCCCCCTCCTTCGCGGGTGCGCACGGATCGTGGGCGCCATGGCCTCCCGGCCGGCAAAGCCGGCCTCCGGCCGCCACGCGTGCAGCACGGGTGACTCGTACGCGGATTTGCCGCCGCAAACCCCTCTTGCGCGCCTCGCGCTACC
>DASTKY010000046.1:0-4348 GCA_035715495.1 Gaiella sp.
TCTGCTACCAGGGCGCCGCGGTCGTCGACCCGACGACGCGGGAGTTCCTCCTCCACGTGCCGCTCGAGCTGGACGCCGCGCGCGACGCGATCGCCGCGCTCGAGGAGCTGGGGCTGTCGCCCAACGTCTACGTCGACGACGAGCTCTACGTCGCGCGCGAGACCGAGTACTCACGCGCCTACTCGGGCTACCAGCGTCTCCCCGTGGCCGAGGTCGGCGACCTCCTCGCCTGGCTCGACCGGCCGCCGACGAAGCTCGTCGCGGTCGCGGAGCCCGACGTCCTCGCGGAGGTGCGCGGCGAGCTCGCGCGCCGCCTCGACGGGCGCGTCTTCCTCACCACGTCCCTCCCGCACCTGCTCGAGCTGGGGCATCCGGCCGTCACCAAGGGCTCGGGCCTCGCGTTCGTCGCCGCGGAGCTCGGCCTCGACCTCGCGCGGATCGTCGCCTTCGGCGACGGGGAGAACGACGTCGAGCTGCTCGAGGTGGCCGGCTTCGGCATCGCGATCGAGGACGCGCATCCCCGCCTGGCGGCAATCGCGGACGCGACCTGCCCCGGGCCGGAGCGCGACGGGGTCGCGGACGTGATCGACGCTTTCCTAGACTCCGGCGCGTGATCGACCTCAAGGCAGCGCGCGCCCGGCCGGACGAGACCCGCGCCGCCCTCGCCCGCAAGGGCGCGGCGGACGCATTCGACCGCCTCCTCGAGGCGGACGAGCGCTGGCGGTCGCTCGTCCCGCGGATCGACGCGCTGCGGTCGCGCACGAAGGTGAAGGGCAAGCCGACGCCCGAGCAGCTCGAGGAGCTCCAGGCGGTCAAGGCCGAGCTGAAGGAGGCCGAGGAGGCGCTGACCCTGGCCGAGGTGGAGCGCGACGCGCTCGCGCTGCGCGTCCCGAACCCCCCCGACGACGACGTCCCCGACGGCGCGACCGAGGACGACGCTCGCGAGGTCCGCCGCGTCGGCGAGCCGCCGGCGCTCGAGGCGCCGCGCGACCACCTCGAGCTCGGCCGCTTCGAGATGGAGCGCGCCGGGCGGATGTCGGGGGCGCGCTTCGGCTACTGGATGGGTGGCACGGCCCAGCTCGCGCTCGCTCTGTACCGGCTGGCGCTCGACCGGCTCGCCGCGAAGGGCTTCGTGACGGTGCTGCCGCCCGTGCTCGTGCGCGAGAGCGCGCTCATCGGCACCGGCGCGTTCCCCTCGGACGAGGCGAACGTCTACGGGCTGCCGGCCGACGACCTCTACCTCGCGGGGACCGCCGAGATCCCGGTGGCGAGCCTCCACGCGGGCGAGATCCTCGCCGCCGACGAGCTGCCGCTCCGCTACGCGGCCTTCTCGCCGTGCTTCCGCCGGGAGGCCGGCGCGGCGGGCCGCGACACCCGGGGCATGATCCGCGTCCACCAGTTCAACAAGGTCGAGCAGTTCTCGCTCGCCCGGCCCGACGACTCCTGGGACGAGCTGGAGTTGCTCCTCGCGAACACGGAGGAGCTCGTGGCGGCTCTCGGGCTCCCGTACCGGGTCGTCGTCCTGCCCGCCGGGGACATGTCGAGCGCCTCGGCCAAGACGTACGACGTCGAGATCTGGTTCCCGACGCAGGAGCGCTACCGCGAGACGGCCTCGATCTCGAACACGACCGACTTCCAGGCACGCCGGCTCCAGATCCGCTTCCGCGGCGAGCACGGGCCGGAGCCCGTCCACCTGCTGAACGGGACCGCGGTCGTCGACCGGATGGCGCTGGCGATCCTCGAGAACTTCCAGGGCGAGGTGCCGGACGTCCTCCGCGCCTACGGCGCCCCCGAGCGCGTCGCCGAGTAGCCCGCGCAACCGCCCTCCCGTGGAGCCTGTCCGACGGTCCAGCTGCAACCTCGCCTCGCGGTGAGTAGCCCGAACGGAGGACGTTCGTACCCTTCGGGGCATGCGGCAGCAGGACGAGGGGGTCGTGCGCGTCCTCTGGACGAGGGCTGAGCTGATCGCGCTCCGCGAGGCGGTCGAGGTCACCCCCAACTTCGAGGGACGCCAGGAGGCGCGGGAGATCCTGCGCGTCGCCGTCCGGGCGCCCCGGATGACCGAGCTCGCGCTCGACGCCGACATCGCCGAGAAGCTGGCGGGCCGCATCGTGCCGATCGACCTGGCGACCGCGACCGCCCGCGCGAAGCTGCTCCGCGCCGTGCACGGCGGCGACCGGAAGCGCACCGTGCCGGAGCGCTGGCGCAACGCTCCGGCCCCCACGCACACGACTCCCGCCGCCGCCGCGGCGATCTAGGCGCCTCCGCGTCCCTCGGTCGAGGGAGTCGACCTCCCTCGTTCGAGGAATCGTGTCCCTCCTTCGGGTTGCGCCGTCCCCCGAACGGACTAGAGTGCGTGGTGGTGGAGGGGGAGGTGATACGGGTCGACTGGACGCGGGCCGAACTGACCGCGATGCGGGAGGCCGTCGAGTTGACCCCGTACTTCGAGGGGCGCCCTGTCGTGCGGGACACGATCCGCGCGGCTCTCCGGCCCGGGCTCGCGCCGTCCTCGACGATCGTCTTCGAGAAGGGCGTCGCGGAGCGGTTCGCAGGCCGCCTCGTCACCTCGGACCTCCCGACGGCGCTCGCGAAGGTGCGGCTGCTCCGCGCGATCCGGGACGCCGACGACGCAGGCCCGCCCCGCTCCGAGCAGGACACGCAGGCCGCGTAGACTGACCCGCCCCGGCGGGGTTCCGGAGCGGTCGAACGGGGCGGCCTTGAAAGCCGTTGAGCCGCAAGGCTCCGTGGGTTCGAATCCCACCCCCGCCGTTTCTGCGCGCCCGGCGCCGCGGCGGACCACTCCTTCGAGGGCTCTATGCTTCCGCGCGTGCCGCCGATCGGACCGCCGATGAGGCGTGTTGCGCTCGTGCTCGCCCTGCTCGCCTCGCTCGCGCTGCCCGCGGCGTCGCAGGCATCGGAGCTCATCGCGCGCGACGCGAAGGACGTCACCCTCCGCGTCACGGCGCGCGGCCAGGCCGTCATCGGCTACCGCGCCAAGGGGCGCCAGTGGAGCGTCGTCGCCTGGGGGGCGATCAACGCCCGGCAGCCGACGGAGGGCGTCCCGCAGGTCGGCTTCAAGCTCGACTACTCGGGCGGCTGGCGCTCGCAGGGGCGCGTCCTCGCGCGCCATTTCGTCAACGTCTGCAGGCGCTACGCCGGCCCGCCGCTCGCCTGGTTCGTGACCGGCTGCACGATGCCGGACGGCAGCCACTGGGCGCTCCAGGCGTGGCAGCGCGGGCTGCCGAACCTCGGGCTCGAGCCGTGGAAGCCGCTGCAGGGCTCGTGGGAGCTGCGCCTGAGCCGCTGGCAGGGAGACCTCCCGAAGCTCGAGCTGTGGACGAACTGGGCCTACAGGCGGCAGTTCCACCACGTCTTCGGCCGGCTGACCTACCTCGGGCAGCCCGTCTACGGCTGGCGCTCGACGGCGAAGGGCGCGCCGCTCGACTCCTACGGCCGCAACATCTACCTCGACACGCTGAACTCGGCGTACGGCCCCGGCTGGCGGCGCGAGAACAGCTTCCTGTCGCACAAGGCCTCGGGCACGTTCTGCTACGGCTTCTACCCGCACGACCCCTACCCGGGCTACCCGGCGACGGGGAAGCGGCCCGAGGGGAAGGGCGAGCGATACCGGGCGACCGTCGTCGGCCCCGGCGTGCTGCCCGACGTGACGTGGGAGGGCGCCGCTCCGTCCGCCTACGACGCGGCCCTCGACCGCCAGCTGCTCGAAGTCCAGCGCGCGCTGTACACCGCCGACAGCCGCTGCCGCCCGCTCTGACCGGCGCGGCCAGGCCGGCGTCCTCTCGGCCCGCGTCTACCCTGATCCGATGACGACGACCACGACGGAGGCGCGCGCCCCGGCCGCGAGGCTCGCCAAGTGGCGCCGGCGCCTCGGGACGCTGCTCATGATCGCGGGGGTCGCCGTCCTCGCCTGGGTGTTCGTCGTCTGGCAGTGGAACGACCCCTTCACCTCCCTCTACACGCGCTGGCAGCAGCGCGGGCTCGAGAGCAGCTACACGGCCCTCGTCAAGGAGGAGACCGCGAAGCCGCCGGTCGCGCCCGTGACCGCCGACCCCGCGGAGGCCGCGCGCGCGGTCGACCGCGCGGCCCGGCGCTTCCGGCTCGCAGCCGGCGAAGGCGACGCGATCGGGAAGATCGTCGTGCCGAAGCTCGGGCTCGACATGGTGTTCGTCAACGGCACCGACACCGACACGCTGAAGAAGGGCCCGGGCAGGCACCTCGACACGTTCATGCCGGGCGAGGGCGAGCTCGTCTACATCGCCGGCCACCGCACGACCTACATGGCGCCGTTCGCGCACATCGACCGGATGGAGCCCGGCGACCGCATCCG
>DASTKY010000047.1:0-2690 GCA_035715495.1 Gaiella sp.
CGAGCAGCAGCGTGTTCACCGCACCGGCGCGCTCGGCGAGCCGCTCGACCTCGTCGGCGATGGCGAGCGCCTCGGGCTTCAGCGGCATCGTGAGCGACAGGCCGCGCCACTCCGGGCCGAGCCCGTCGAGGAACGCGGCGAGACCGCCCTCGCCGACCTCGGCGCGCTCGTACGTCCAGTCCGCGAGCCCGAGCCGGTCGTAGGCGGCGCGATGCAGCGTCGGGCTCTTCGAGTGCGCGATGGGCGACCCGAGCACGGCCAGCCGGCGGGGCTGCCCGCCCGCGCCCGTCGAGGCTCCGGCCGCGGCATCCGTCGACGTCTCGCTCATCTACCCGTTCTCCTCCAGGTACTGCAGGAAGCGCTGCACGGCGGCGTCGTGCTCCTCGAGCGTGGCCGAGAACACCGTCTCGCCGGTCTCGAGGTTGACGGTCACGAAGTAGAGCCACGGTCCGTCGGCGGGGTTGAGGGCCGCGTCGATCGCGACGTCGCCGGGGTTGCCGATGGGCCCGGGCGGCAGGCCCGGGTGCACGTACGTGTTGTAGGCGTTCGAGGGGTCGGCGCGCTCCGCGTCGGAGGTCTCGACCGTCGTGTCGTCGCCGATGCCGTAGTGCACCGTCGAGTCGAACTGCAGCAGGCCGCTCTCGAACAGGTTCGGGTCGAGCCGGTTCCGGATGACGCGCGAGACCTTGTACGAGTCCTCGGCCGATCCGGCCTCGCGCTCGATCAGCGACGCGACGACGACCGTCTCCCAGCGCGCCTCCACCGGGACGCCCGCCTCGTCGAGCGCCTGGAACGAGCGGTCCACGAGCGTCTGGACCACCTCGGCGGCCGTCACCTCGGGCGGGAAGGTGTAGGTCGCCGGGAAGAGGAAGCCCTCGACGGATGTCGCCTCCGCGGGCAGGCCGAGCGCCTGCGGGTCGGCCGCGGCGGCCTGCAGTTCCTCGAGCGGGATGCCGGTGGCGGCCGACGCGGCCGCGAGCGCGTCGCGCGCCCACAGGCCCTCCTGGATCACGAACGTGTTCTCGAGCTTGTTCGCAGGGTCGAGGAGCGCATCGAGCGCCGACTTCGCGCTCATCTCGCTCGCCAGCCGGTACGCACCCGGATAGAACGTCGGCGTGGTGGCGCGGCCGGTGACCTCCGCGACGAACGCCTCGGCTGAGGCCACGACGCCCTCCTCCTCGAGGTTCGCCGCGATCGTGTCGCCACCGTCGCCCTCGTTGATCATGAAGACGACCTCGCCCGACCCCGTGCCCGAGTAGTCCGCCGGCGGCTCGAAGCGCTCGAGGAACGCCGCGACCGGCGCCTGCAGGAAGAAGAACCACGCGCCCGCGCCGATCGCCACGAGCACGACGAGCGCCACGAGGCATCCGATCGCGCCCCGGCCCCGTCGGCGGCGCGGCGGCTGATCGTCCTCGTCGACGTCGTAGGCGGCCGCCGCACGTCGGTCTGCCCGCGACGGGCGCGGTGCCGGCTCGTCGTCCCACGGCGCGAAGAGGTCGGGCACGCCGTCGTCGTCGGCGGCGGCTCGGCCCCCCGCCGCTCTGGGGTCGGCGGTGCGGACTCGTTCCTCGCCGTCGGCGATGTCGCGGCCGTCGTACGCGGCTCGATCGTCGTACCCGGCCCGGTCGTCGTACCCGGTCCGGTCGTCGTACCCGGCGCGGTGGTCGTACCCGGCTCGATCGTCGTACCCGGCTCGATCGTCGTACCCGCGCGTCTGGGGCTCGTACCCACCCCCGCCGTCGTACGCGGACTGCGGATCGTATTCGGGCTGGGCGTCGTACCCGGGCTGGGCGTCGTATCCCGGCTGGGCGTCGTACCCGGGCTGGGCGTCGTATCCCGGTTGAAGGTCATACGCGGGCTCGTACCCGGCCTGCGCGTCGTGCCCGGCCGGGGCCTCGTACCCGGCCTGGGGCGCGGCATACGCGTCCCACTCGCCCGGCCGACCCGGCTCGACGGCCGACTCGGCTCGAGCCGCCGTCGCGGCCCGCTGGGCCTCGAGCGCCCGCCACTCCTGCTCGGCACGCCATTCCGCCTCGGCGCGACGCTCCTCCAGCTCGGCCCGGCGCCGGCGCTCGGCCTCGGCGCGGCGTTGCTCGAGCTCGCGGAGCTCCCGGCGACTCCGCGGCGCGGCGCCGCCGTTCGCACCCGTCGGGACGGCGTCCCGAGGGGTCTCGGAATGGTACGGCTGATCGGAGCCGCCGCGTCGCCCTGGGGGGAGCTGGGTCACGGGGTCAGAGCCCTTCGTCGGGGAGGATCGTGCGTCCGGGAGCGGTGCCCGACGCCCGTTCGGCGTCGATGGCATGTTGCAGAATGATAACGGCTGCAGCTTGGTCGATGATGGGACGCTGCTTCCGGGCCGATTTCCCCGCCGATCGGAGCGCCTGCTGGGCACTCACCGTCGACATCCGCTCGTCCACGAGCCGGACCTGCGCACCCGCTGCCGCGAGTCGGCCGGCGAAGGCGACCGCGTCCGCCGTCGAGGCGGTGGCCTGCCCGGACAACGCCAGCGGGTTGCCGACGACGAGCTCGATCGCCTCGTGCTCGTCGGCGAGCTCCAGGATTCGCCGGACGTCGCCGTCCTCGCCCTCCGCGCTCCGCGCGACGGTCTCGACCGGCACCGCGAGGATCGCGGACGGATCGCATCGCGCCACGCCGATGCGAGCCCGGCCGACGTCGACGCCGAGCCGCGC
>DASTKY010000048.1:0-3720 GCA_035715495.1 Gaiella sp.
CGCGAGCTGCGCGCGCTGAACGACTCGCTCAACGCGGTTGCGTACGCCGCCCTCGGGCAGTCGCCGCAGGTCCGCCGCCGCGCCGGCTGACGTCTACCGGACGCGGAAGATCGTGCCGCCGTGGGCCACGGCGTACAACTCGCCCTTGAGGTCCTCGCCGAAGGAGACGAGGCTCTCGACCCGCACGGGCTCGACGCGCGGCTCGCCCCCGGTGACGGGGATGCTCCAGATCGTGCCGCTGCAGTAGTCCCCGTAGACGTACCGGTTGCGGAGCGAGGCGACGGCCGTGCCGCGGTACGCGTAGCCGCCGGTGATCGAGCAGCCCGCGTCGTGCGTGTACTGCGCGATCGGCTGGATCAGCCGTCCGGGGCCGAGCTGCTTGTCCTCGAAGCGCGCGCGCCCCTCGTAGACGTCCCAGCCGAAGTTGACGAGGTCGCCGAACGGCTGCCGCCACACGTCGACCTCCTCGACCTGGTTCTGGCCGACGTCGCCGATCCAGAGGTCGCCGGTGCGTCGGTCGAACGAGTAGCGCCACGGGTTCCGCAGGCCGATCGCGACGAGCTCCGGGCTCGGCGACCGCTTCGTGACGTCGAGCCGGAACATCTTGCCGAGCAGCGACGAGCGGTTCTGCGCACGGTTCTCCGGATCGCCGCCCGCGCCGCCGTCGCCGAGGCCGACCCAGAGCATGCCGTCGGGGCCGAAGGCGAGGTGCCCGCCGTTGTGGTTCGCGTACGGCTGCGGCACCGTCAGGAGCTGCTGGCGGCTCCCGGGCAGGGCGCGCCCCGCGCGGGCGCGGAAACGGTCGATCACGGTCGCGCCGGAGCCCTGCGCGGTGTAGTTGACGTAGAACGTGCGCGACTTGGCGTAGTCCTTCGGGAACGCGAGGCCGAGGAGGCCCTGCTCGCCGCCCGAGACGACCCTCGAGCGGATGTCGAGGAAGGGCGCTGCCCGGACGCGGCCCTTCTCGACGACGCGGATCGTCCCGCCCTGCTCGACGACGTAGAAGCGGTTGGGCTCCCCGGGCGCTTGCGTGACGTAGACGGGCGTCGAGAGCCCGCGGACCATGGCGGTCAGGCGCGGGGACGCGGCCGTCGGCGCGGCGGCGGCGAGGGAGGCGACGAGCAGCACGGCGCACGCGGAGAGCGCGACGACGGCGCCGAGCGCTGTCCACCACGAGCGACCCACGGCTCCACGGTACCCAGCCCGGCGCCCGGTGGGCCTCCGGGAACGTTGCGTGTGCGTTGCGGCGGCGACGACGTCGGCAGGTGAGCGGGGTAGGCTCCCCCGCGCCGTGAAGATCGTCGTCGTGGGGGCAGGGCAGGTCGGATCGACCATCGTCGAGGCGCTCCACACGGAGCACGACCTGACGGTCATCGACGTCGTCCGCGATCGCCTCGAGCCCCTCGCGTATCGGTTCGACCTCCGCACGATCGAGGCGAACGGTGCGAGCCGGCGCGCGATCCAGCAGGCCGGGACGAGCGACGCCGACCTCTTCATCGCCTGCACCTCGCGCGACGAGGTGAACCTCGTCGCCTGCTCCTTCGCGCGCGTCGAGGCGCCCCGCGCCACGACGGTGATCCGCACCTCGAACGTCGAGTACATCGACCTCTGGCACGAAGGCCGGCTCGACGTGGACTTCGCCGTCTCGTCGGAGGTGGAGACCGCCCACGCCGTCTCCCGCTCGATCGGCATGCCCTCCGCCCGCCAGACGGACGTCTTCGCCGACGGCCAGGTGCAGATCGTCGAGTTCGAGATCCCGCCGGACGCGGCGACCACGATCGTCGGCCGGCCGCTGCACAGCGCCGCGATCCCCGAGGACTCGCGGGTCTTCGCGATCATCCGCGGCGACACGCTCACGCTCCCGGGTGGGAACGACGTGATGGAGGCCGGCGACCGGGTGGTGGTGATCGGCTCCCCGAGCGCCGCGCGCGAGTGGGGTCAGCTGCTCGCCCCCGGGGAGCATCCCGTCGAGGACGTCGTGGTCTACGGCGCGGGCCAGATCGGCGTGGCGATCGCCCGGGCGCTGACGACGCAGGGGATCGGCGTCCGCGTGATCGAGCCGGAGCGCGAGCGGGCCCGCGAGGTGGCGGAGGAGCTCCCGCAGTGCCGCGTGTTCAACACGTCGGGCACCGACGTCGACTTCCTCGAGCGCGAGCGGATCGGGCGCGCGCAGGCCGCGGTCTTCGCGCTGAAGGAGGACGCGAAGAACCACTACGCGGCGACCCTCGCGCGGGTCCACGGCGTGCGGTTCACGATCGCGGTCGTCCACGACACGATCTCGACGGGGGTCTACGAGCTCTCGGGCGTCGACGTGACGATCAACCCGCGGGCCGTGACGGCGGAGGAGATCGTCCGCTTCGCGCACGACCCGCGCACCCAGCAGGTCGCGATGCTCGAGGGCGACCGCTACGAGGTGCTCGACATCACGACCAAGCCGACGAGCGAGTACGTCGGCCTCCGCTTCCGCGACATGCCGATCCGCGGCGCCCTGATCGGCGCGATCGTGCGCGACGGCCGGGCCGTCTTCCCGCGGAGCGACGAGGTGCTGCAGGCCGGAGACCGCGTGATCGTCTTCACCGAGACGGCGCGCGTGCCGGAGGTCGAGCGCGTCCTGTGACCGCCGAGCGGCGCGCTCCGATCGGCGACCGGGCGACGCTGGGGATCGACCTGGCCGGCGCGCTCGCGCTCGTCGGCCAGATGATCATGTACCTGAGCGCGACGGCGCTCGTGCCGGCCGCCGTCGCGGTCGGCTATCGCGAGCCGTTCTGGCCGTTCCTCGCGGCGGGAGCGATCACGGCCGCGGTCGGGTTCGGGATGACCCGCCTCGGCCGACGCTCGCCGGGCCCGATCGGGTTTCGCGAGGGCTACCTCGTCGTCTCGCTCACGTGGCTCCTGGCGGCGCTCTACGCCGCGCTCCCCTACCTCTTCGCGGGGGAGGCGCAGCTCTCGAGCCCGGTCGACGCCTTCTTCGAGGGCATGTCGGGCTTCTCGACCACCGGCGCGTCGGTCGTCACCGACGTCGACGCGCTCGACCGGTCCCTGCTGATCTGGCGGCAGCTGAGCCAGTGGCTCGGCGGCATGGGGATCATCGTCCTCGCGCTCGCGGTGCTCCCGCGGCTCCGGATCGGCGGCCGCCAGATGTTCGAGTCGGAGCTGCCCGGGCCCGAGGTCGACCAGCTCGCCGAGCGGATCCGCGACACGGCGCGGCGCCTCTGGCTGCTCTACATCGGCCTGACGCTCGTCCTGATCGTCATCCTCGTCGCCATCGGGCTCAGCGGGCTCGACGACGAGCTCTCCCCCTTCCAGGCGATCGCCCACGCGCTCACCACGATGCCCCTCGGCGGCTTCTCGACGGAGCCCCGGTCGCTCGAGCTCTTCGCGCCGCTCACCCAGTGGGTCGTCGCGCTCTTCATGGCGATCGCCGGCCTCAACTTCGCGCTCCTCTACCTCGCGCTCGCCCGTCGCCGTCCGCGCGTCCTCGTCCGCGACGAGGAGGCGCGCCTCTACGTCGCGATGCTCGTGCTCGGCTCCGTCGTGGTCTGCGCCGAGCTGATCCACGCCGGTCTCTTCTCGGGCGAGGAGGCCGTCCGTCAGGCGGTCTTCCAGACGACGTCGCTGATGACGGGCACCGGCTTCGCGATCACGGACTACATCGACTGGCCGACGCTCGGCGTGATGGCGATGATCGGGCTGATGTTCGTCGGCGCGTCGGCGGGCTCG
>DASTKY010000049.1:0-5969 GCA_035715495.1 Gaiella sp.
GCCAGCCGTTCCGCGCAGGATCGCCGGACGGCCGCGTCACGCATCTCGGGCCCGCATCGCGTCCGGGTCGCCGAGTAGTCGTGGCCCGAACGCGCGACCGGGTCCACTCGGCCGTGGGCCCGGCAGGTGAACGAGGCGCCGACCTCCGGCCGGTCCTCGTCGAGCTCAACCGAGCAGGCGCACCTCGTCGCCGACCGCGACCGGGCCGGCCGAGGTGACGCTGCCGTAGATCCCGAACGGGAGCGGCTCGACCCGCCCCTCCCGTCTGTACCGCGCCAGGGTCCCGAGCGTGTCGAGCTCCGAGATGCCCGTGTCCGGGTGCTGGGACGTGACCACACACCTCCCGATGTCCCCGTTCACGAGGATCTCCGCTCCACCGACCCGGATGCGCGAGCCGATCCAGGCATCCTCCTCGTGCGCGTCGACGCCGTCGAGCTCGAGCATCATGCGAAAGCGTCTCCCGTCGACCGGTTCAGGCGCATCCGCCTCCTCGCCCAGTCGTCGGAGCGAGGCGCGCGAGACGAGAGAGACGTCACCGCCGACCGCACCACGATCGGTGGCGTGCGACTCGGACCAGAGGAGGGTCAGCGGCTCGTCGGCATGCGCCGAGATGGCTGCCTGCCACGGGCCGACCACGGGCCGCGACAGGTGTGGATGTCCATAGAGGACGGCGGTGAACGGCCGGCCGAGCTCGACCGTTCCACCGACGGTCGCGCCGTCGGGAAACGTGAGCGTGAGCTCGTGGGTCGCCTCGTCCCAGTCCGGGTGGATCGCCTGGAGGGGGCCGTTCCGCTTGTTGTTGTAGAGCCGCCCGCGGTCGTCGACCAGCCAGAACCGCCGATCGCCGCGCACGCCGCCGAGCTCGAGGTCGACGCGGTCGGGGTGGACGAGACCGAGCGACTTGACGGGGGCGATGGAGATCCGGGCGACGCTCCCCGCCATGCGCGCAGGCTAGCGCCGACGACCGAGACCCCGCGGCCGACCGCGACCGAGCCGCCTAGGCTCGGAGGCCGAGGAGATAGGCGGCGCTGCGCTGAGCGGTGCGGTACGACTGACCGGGATTGGCCGTGCCTCCCGGCGCGCTGTTCCGCTCCACGACGTACTGGTGGTAGCCCTTGTTGCCCTGCTCGTCAGCGCACGATCGGCCACGACGCGACCGTTCCCACCGGGTCGCGCCACTCGCGCTTGTGGGTCGGGCCGACGGGGCCTGTCCCGTCCTTGAAGGTCGCCTCGCCGAGGCGCGCGTACCGGTCCTCGCCCCACGTCCCGGGGAACGACGTCCACGACGGGCTCGTCGCCGTCAGCCTGACGAGGCGCGGCGCGGTGATGCGCCGCCCGCCGCCCGCGTGGTCGACGAGGCGGTAGCCGAGCGCGCGGAAGATCGACAGCGCGACCTGCGGGTCCGGCCAGCACCGCGGGTCGGTCGCCTGGACGCCGCGGCGGAGGTACGACGCGTGCGAGCCGAGGCCGACGTAGACGAGGGGCCGCTGCGTCTTCGCGTAGCGCGGGACGCGCGACCACGGCGCCCTCACGCCGCCGCAGTGCTGCGCGTAGCCCGCCTCGAGCGGCCTGCCCCGCGCGTCGAGCACGATCGCGACGTGCTCCCAGTCGCCCTCGTGCGCCTGCCACGCGTTCGCGGCGGCGGGGACGACCGGGCTCCAGAGGTTGAGGGGCTCGAAGAACCAGTACTGGAGGACGATGCGGCCCGGCCTGCGGTGCACGGCGCCGTACACCGTGGGCGGCCCCGCAGCGAGGGGGGCGTAGCAACCCGCCCCGACCGGGCCCTGCGCGACGATGCAGTCCCGCACGTCGAGCCGCGTCGGCGTCTCGCCCGCGCCGGGAGGGGTGAAGGTGCCGTCGGCGCGGCGGACGAGCGCGTCGCTCGCCGCCAGGAACGCGTCGACGGCGACCGGCGGGAAGCCCTCGGCGGGATGGAGCTCGAGGACGGGGAGGTGGCGCCGCAGCAGGGTCGCGTCGCTCGGGGCGGGAGCCGGCGCTGCGAGTCCTGCGGCCGTCGCAGCCGCCGCGACCGAGGCCACGACGGCAACCAAGAGCGCTCCGCGGTGCACCCCGGGAGGATGGCACGTCTCGGCGGCGGCGACGCGAGCGGCGGCAGTCCGGCCGGCCGCTGACCGGACGCGCCGCCGCGGCGCAGGGCTAGGGTCTCCGGATGACCGCCGTCGACTCCGGCGCGGGTGTCGAGGGCCGCCTCGCGGCGCTGCTCGCCTCCGATCCGGACCTCCTCGCCGACCCGTACCCGCTCTACGCGGAGCTGCGCGAGCGCGCGCCCGTCTGCGACCTCGGCACCGTGGCGGTCGTCTCCCGGCACGCCGACGTGAAGCAGGTGCTGCGCGACGCCGAGCGCCTCAGCAGCCGGACGTTCGTCGGGGCGCGCACCGAGGAGGCGGTCGCCCGGATGAGCGACGAGGAGCGCGAGGCGTACCGCGTCGTCGCGACGTTCGATGCCGAGATCGTCGCCCACGTCGACGGCGAGGAGCACGCGCGGATGCGCCGGATCGCGCATCGCGCCTTCACGCCTCGCCGCATCGCCGACATGCGCGACTCCATCCAGCGGTACACGGACGACCTGCTCGACGAGCTGGAGCAGGCCGGCTCGTCGGACCTGCGAGATGTCGCCTACCGGCTGCCGCTGCTCGTGATCGCCGAGATGCTCGGCGTCCCCGAGAGTGATCTCGGGCTCGTCCGCGAATGGTCGGGCCCGATCGGCAGGAGCCGGGGCACCTTCGCGCCCGAGCCGATCCGCGAGGCGTGCGAGGCGATCGACGCGTTCCGCGCGTACGTCGCGACCCGGGTCGACGCGGCTCGCGCCGCCGCCGACGAGGGACGGGGGCCGGACCTCCTCGCGATCCTCGTCGACGCGAACGAGTCCGAGCGGCTGACGACCGGCGAGCTGACCGCGACCTTCGTCCACCTGCTGTTCGCGGGGCACGAGACGACGACGAACCTGATCGCGATCGGGATGCTCGACCTCCTCCAGCGGCCCGACGAGTGGCGCGTGCTCTGCGACGACCCGAACGGCCTCGCCGCGGGCGCGGTCGAGGAGCTCCTGCGGTTCGTCAGCCCGGTGCAGACGATCAACCGGGTCGCCGTCGAGGACGTCGAGCTCGCCGGGACGACGGTGCGCGCGGGGACGGCCGTGATCGGGCTGCTGGGCTCGGCGAACCGCGACCCGCACGCGTTCGAGCGGCCGGACGAGCTCGACCTCGCGCGCGCTCCGGGCGCCGGCCACCTCGACTTCGGGTTCGGGCCGCACTTCTGCCTCGGTGCCGCGCTCGCGCGGCTCGAGACCGCCGTCTTCCTGACGACGGTCGCGACCCGCTACCCCGGCCTGCGCCTCGCAGCCGACCCGTCCAGCCTCACCTGGAGCGGCAGCGCGATGCTCCGCAGCCCGAACGCCGTCCCGGTCGCGCTCGCCTGACCGACGCCGATCTCCAACGGCGCCGCTCGCGGCAGGGTGCGCTCGCGATCCTCGGTGCCGCGACCGCGTGGTCGACGGCGGGTCTCGCGCAGCACGAGCTGGGCGCGACCGCGGCGACGCAGGTCGCGGGCCGGGCGGCGTTCGCGACGCTCGCGCTCTTCGTGTTCGTGGTCCTGCTGGAGCGCCGCGGCACGTGGCGGGCCTTCCGGACGATGGGCCGCTGGGGGCTCGCCCTCGCCGTCTGCCTGGCGATCTCCTCCGGGGCGTTCCTCCTCGCGCTCAACTACTCGACCGTCGCCAACGTGCTCTTCATGCAGGCGGCGGCGCCGATGCTCGCGGCGCTCCTCGGCTGGGCGCTGCTCCGCGAGCGGATCGACGGGCGCACCTGGCTCGCGCTCCTGCTCGCGGGCGCCGGCGTCGCGACGATGGCGATCGGCTCCCTCGAGGCCGGCGCGGCCGCCGTCGTCCTGCCGCTGGTGGTGACGGTGTCCTTCGCGGCGGTGATCGTGATCGCGAGGTACCGGCGGGAGGTCTCGATGATGCCGGCGACGTGCGCGTCCCAGGTGCTCGTCGTCCTCGTCTGCCTGCCGCTCATCTCGCTCGGCTCCGTCAGCCGGCGCGACTGGGCGATCCTCGCGGCGCTCGGCATCGGCCAGATGGGGCTCGGCCTCGCGCTCCTCACCGTCGGCGCCCGGCTCATCCCCCCGGCCGAGGTCGCGTTGATCTCGCTGATCGAGATCGTGCTCGGGCCGCTCTGGGTCTGGCTCGCCTACGACGAGCGGCCGACGACCGCGACGGTCGTGGGCGGCGTGATCGTCGTCGCGGCGGTGCTGATCCAGACACTCGGCCCCTCCCGGACGCGCGAGGCCGTCGCCTCGCACGCGGGCTAGAGCCGGTCGAGCAGCTCGCGCTTCTTCTCGTCGAACTCGGCCTGCGTGATCAGCCCGCGGTCGCGCATGTCCGCGAGGCGACTGAGCGACGCGTCGACCTCGTCGGCGGTGAGGCTGCCGCGGGGCGCCGACGGCGGGGCCGGTGCGGGCTCCGGTACCGGTGTCGCGTGCGCGGCCGCGACAGCCTCCTGGAGGACGCGCCCGCCGCCGACCTCCATCTCGTACTCGTGCTTCGCGTCGAGGAGCGCCTTCTTGAACCCGTCCGCGTCCGGGAGGAAGCGGATCTTGCTCCGGCCCGCCTCGGAGCCGGTCAGGAGGTCGATCTCGCCGTAGCCCACCATCCGGCCGAGCCAGGGGTGGCCGACGATCATGTCCGTGATCATCGAGAGGGTCGTGTCGCGCGAGTACTTGTTGACCACGCCGCCGGTCTCGATCACGCGGCGGGTCGTGACGAGGTACCGCTCGACGTGCCAGACGAGGAAGAACCAGCCGACGCCGAGCACCCCGATGATCAGGCAGATCCAGTAGCCCCAGTCGAGGACCGTCCCGAAGAAGCCGGAGACGCCTCCGTCGTCGAACTGCTGGCCGAAGACGAGCAGGACGAGGCCGATCGCGAGCGCGAGCACGAACCACCGGCCCGCCTCGAGGAACGTCAGCCAGTGGCGCTGGCGGACGAGGATGACGCGCTCGCCCGAGGCGAGCAGCGACGCGTAGCGCGCGGACTCGTCGGCGTGCGGTACGGGCGCGGTCGCAGGCTCCGTCGTCTCGGACACGCGACGGATACTGACACCTCGCCGTGGCGACCGCACCACCCCTCTTCCAGTCGCGCAGGGCCGACGTCCTCGGGCTTCGGCTCCACGTCCGGGTCGCCGGCGCCGGGCCGTCCGTCGTGCTCCTGCACGGCCTCGGAGTCTCCGGGACGTACTTCGAGCCCCTCGGCCGACTCCTCGCGATGACGCGGCGCGTGCTCGTTCCCGACCTGCCCGGCTGGGGCAGGAGCGAGCGGACGCGGCGTCCGCTCGGCGTCGAGGGCGCCGCGGCGGTCCTCGGCGCGCTCGTGCGGCACGTCGGCGCCCCGCTCCCGATCGTCGCCAACTCGTACGGCGCGCAGGTCGCGCTCGCGCTCGCGGCCGCCGAGCCGGGCGTCGTCGGCCGGCTCGTGCTGATCGGGCCGACCGTCGACCCTGTCTACCGCGGGTGGTCGACCCACGCGTGGCGGCTCGGGATCGACGCGGGCCGCGAGCAGCCGTCGCTCTGGCCGACGATCGCGCTCGACTACGCGCGGATGGGGCCGCGGCGCGTGCTCGCGACGGCGCGCGCTGCGCTCCGCGACCGGCCGGAGATGCGGGCCCCGCGGGTCGCCGCGCCTGTGCTCGTCCTGCGGGGGGAGCACGACGCGATCACGACCGACGCGTGGTGCCGCCGGCTCGCGGCGTCGGCGCCGCACGGCCGGTTCGTCCAGGTCGACGGCGCCGCGCACGCGGCGCACGTCTCACGGGCGCCGGTCGTCGCGGGGCTCGTCGAGCGATTCCTCGCGGAATGAGGCGATCGCCTCCGCGAGCTCGCCGGGGGCCTCGACCATCGGGACGTGGCGGGCGTGCGGGAGCACGACGAGCCGGGCGGCGGGGAGCCGCTCGCAC
>DASTKY010000050.1:0-5385 GCA_035715495.1 Gaiella sp.
GAGGTGCCCGCCGACGAGGCCTGGGCGACGCCCGCGGTCGTGCTGATCTCGCGCGGGCAGGCGGTCTCCCGGCGGCTCGCACGCGGCCTGCTCGAGGTCTACGGCCCGCCGCCGGCAGGCGCCGCCTCGCCGGGCGCGCCGGCCGAGGACGACGCGATGGACTACTTCCGCGACTACTTCGGCGAGGTGCCGGAGCGGGTCGCGACGCTCGCCGAGCGCTCGTCGGCCGCCTTCGGCGGCTACGCGCTCCTGCACCGGTCGGCGCTGCGCGAGAGCGCCCTGCCCCCCGTGCTCGTCGAGCTCCTCCTCTGCGGGCTCAACGCGGCGGAGCTGCAGCCCGAGTTCGTCCGCATCCACGCCGACGCCGCGCGCCGGGTCGGCGCGAGCGACGACGAGGTGCTGGGCGCGGTGCTCGCCGCGATCCCGGTCTCGGGCGCGGCGGTGTGGGCCGCGGCCGCCGGTGCCCTCAGCGGCGCTCCCGCGCGCTGACGAGCCGCCCGACGACCTCGTTCACCGGTGTCGGGACGCCGTGCGCGGCGCCGCGGCGGGCGACCTCGAGGCACATGGCGTCGATCTCGGTCCTCCGGCCCTCGGCGAGGTCGACCGCGAGCGAGGCGCGATGGGAGCCGGAGTCGGCGTAGACCCCGAGCGCGGTCGCACGGGTCTCCTCGAGGTCGAGCGCGACGCCCTCGGCCTGCGCGACGGCGACGATCTCGTCGATCAGCGCGTGGAGCACCTCGGGCGCGGCGGCGAGCGTCTCGCCGACGGTGGCTCCGAGGAGCCCCGAGAGGGATCCCATCGAGCCGGCGAGGGCGAGCTTGCGCCAGCGCGCCGGCGCGGGGTCGACGACCGCCGTCGCGGGCAGGCCGGCGTCGGTGAGCGCGGCGCAGCAGGCCTCCACACGCGGGAGGAGCTCCGGCCGCCCGGGCGGGCAGCCGAGCACGGTGAGCGTGCGGCCGGCACGGGTCGACTCGCCCAGGAGGACGCGGCCCGGCGCCCCCGCCTCCGCCGCGATCGTCGTCGTCCCCGCGAGCACCCGCTCCGGGCCGACGACGGCGGCGAGCACGTCCTCCGAGCCGATCCCGTTCTGCACCGTCCCGACGAGCGTCTCGTCGCCGACGAGGTGCGCCGCGCCCCGGGCCGCCTCCTCGGTTGCGAACGCCTTCGTCGCGACGAGGACGAGGTCGACCGGCGGCGCAGGCTCCGTCTCGACGCGCACCGCCTCGCCCGAGGGCTCGGCGACGAGCCCGTCGCGGGCGATCGCGTCGAGGTGGTCGCGCCGCACGTCCACGACGCCGACGTCGGTCCCCGCACGCGCGAGGTGCCAGGCGATCGCCCCGCCGATCGCGCCGACGCCGACGACGACGACCCTCAGCGGAGCCCCCGTCCGGCCGGCGCCGAGCCGCGGTCGGCCGTGCGCGCCGTCACGCCCGCCTCCCGGAGCTCGGTCTTCCGGACCTTCGCGGTCGGCGTCTTCGGCAGCGCGTCGACGAGCTCGACGTAGCGCGGCACGGCGAAGTACGGGAGGCGCTCGTCGCACCAGGCCCAGATCGCCTCCGCGTCCGCGGTCCCGACGAGGACGGCCTTGATCTCGTCCTCGCCGCCCGGGCCCTCCGCGCGGACGGCGACGACCGCGGCGTCGTCCACACCGGGATGCTCGAGCAGCACGCGCTCGACCTCCGCGGAGGCGACGTTCTCGCCCCGGCGGCGGATCCGCTCGGCGTACCGGTCGACGAACCAGAGCGACCCGTCTGCGCCGAGGCGGACGGCGTCGCCCGTGTGGAACCACAGGTCGCGGAAGGCGTGGATCGTCTCGGCCGGCATCCCGACGTACTGCTGCGCCACCGTCCACGGACGGCGCGGGCGGACGAGCAGCTCGCCCACCTCGCCCGTCGGAACCGCCGCGCCGCTCTCGTCCGCGACCAGCACCTCGTACCACTCGGGGTCGACGCGGCCGGCCGAGCCCTCCTCGCCGTCCTCCGGCCCGCCGCGGCGGGCGACCATCCCGAGCTCGGTGCTGCCGTACGACGTCACGACCCGCTCGAGCCCGAAGCGCTCGCGGAACGTCGCGGAGGCCGCCGTCGTGTACGGGACGGTCCAGGCGACCTCCAGCGGGTTGTCGGCGTCGTCGGGCGCCTCGGGCTGCGCGAGCAGGAAGCCGAGCATCACGCCGAGGAGCGACGTGTGCGTCGCCCCGCTCGCCCGGACGCGCTCGAGCCACGCGGTCGCGGAGAACCGGCGCTCGATCCGCGCGCGGCCGCCCGTGAGCAGCCCGCCGTAGACGGTCATCTGGGCGTTGATGTGGAAGAGCGGCAGCTCGGTCAGGTAGACGCTGTCGGGCCCGAGCCCGAGGAGCTCGCGGTTGCGGCTGCAGAGCAGGTGCATCGCGCCGTTCGGGACGACCGCGCCCTTGGCGACGCCGGACGTGCCCGAGGTGAAGTGGACGGCCGCCGCGTCGGAGACGCGGCCCGCGTGCGGCGCGCGCGGCTCGGCGGCGAGGAGCTCCGCGAAGGGGACGACCCGCACGCCGGGGAGCGGCCGCGCGTCGCCGACGACGACCACCGTCTCGAGCGCCGGCAGCCGCGGCAGGGAGGCCTCCACGGCGTCGAGCAGGTCGGTCTCGACGACGAGCACGCGCGCGCCCGCGGTCGCCGCGACGTGCTCGAGGAACGCGCCGCGGTAGTCGACGTTGACCGGCACCTGCGCGGCGCCGAGCGTCGCCGCGCCGAGCCAGCCGAGGACGAACTCGACCCGGTTGCGCAGCATCAGGAGGACGCGGTCGCCCGGCGCCACCCCGAGGACGGCGAGTCCCCCGGCGACGCGGCCCGCCGCGTCGGCCGCCTCCGCGAACGTGACGTCGCGCTCGTCGAGCGCGAACGAGAGGTACGGTCGGTCGCCGAACCGCTCCCCCGCGCGGGCGAGCAGCGGGCCCAGGACGGCGTCGTCGAGGCTCACGAGAGGCGCTCGTCGATCCCGGCCAGGAGCCGGTGGCAGAGGGTCGTGGCGGGCGCGTCGACGCCGAGCCGCGCCGCCTCGCGCACGAGGAACCCGTGGATCGCGTCGAACTCGGTGCGGCGGCCCCGCTCGATGCTCTGCAGCATCGAGACCCTGATCTCGGTCCTCCCGGCGGCCTCGAGCGCCCGGCCCCGCTCGCGGACGAGCGCGACCGCCGTCTCGTCCGGCGCGGCGGCGACCTCGCGCAGCGGGTAGCCGACCGGCCCGTCGTCGACCTCGATCCCGTGTGCCGCGGCGATCGCGATCCCCTCGCGCACGAGCGTCACGTACAGCGCCGCGAGCGGCTCGGAGATCAGGCAGGCGTGGAGGGGCAGGCGCACGAGCGCGGGCACCGCCATCGTCGGCGAGGCGTGGACGAGCTTCGCCCACTCGACCGCGCGCACGTCGTCGCTCACGACGACCCTGAGCCCGCCGGCGCCGAGCGCGGACGCGAGCCGCTCGACGCGCTCGCTCCTCCCCCGCGGCAGCTCGCCGAGGATCGTGCCGCCGTCCAGGGTGTGCGCGACGCGGCCGGGCTCGAGCAGCGTGCCGCCCACCATCGAGACGCCGCCGACGACCGCCTCGGCCCCGCACCAGCGGACGAGGACGTCGTCCTTCTCGACCCCGTTCTGGAGCGAGACGGCGAGCTCGATCCCCTCGCGGACGTGGTCGAGGCCGGCGAGCGCCGCCTCGGTGTCGGGCGCCTTCGTCAGGACGATCACGGTCGGGGCCGGCTCGACGCGCTCGGGACGCCACTCGGCGCGGAGCGCGACGAGCTCCGCGTCGTCCCCGCGCTCGACGACGACGCCTCCGGCAGCCTCGATCGCACGGGCGTGCTCCTCCCGCGCATAGAGCTGCACCGCGGCGCCGCCCTGGGCGAGCCGTGCGCCGTAGACGCTCCCGAGCGACCCGGCGCCGACGACGAGCACGCCGTCGCTCATCGGTGAGCGTGCCGGCCGGCCGCGCGTGGCGGCCGGCCGGCGACGAACGTGGTGTGCTGTCCTACTTCTTCTTGCCGCACGTCCCGGGCGCCGCGTAGGCGTTGGTGACGTACTTCGACCACTGCTGGTACGTGCCCACCGGCAGCATCTGCTTCTTGCTGTAGCTGTAGGTGTACGGCCGCACCTGCTGGATCGCCATGTGGCACTTGCGATCGAGGCTCATGTTCGGCGTGAGCCCGCCGGTGTCGAGGTTCTTGACCTGCTCGAGACCGGCCTTGACGGACGCAGGGGTGAAGGCGCCCTTGACCTTCTTCAGGCCCTCGACGATCAGCATCGCGTTCGCCCAGCCGAGCGCCCAGTTCTGCTGGGTGATCTCGGCCTCGGGGTACCCGAAGCGCTTGCCCGTCGCGTATGCGAGCTTGCCCTTTGCCGACTTGACGAAGAGCGGCGGCGTCGCGCAGTTCGTGCCGACGAAGTTCTTCGCGGCGTCGTAGGGGCTCGACTCGTACACGATCTCCTGGGTCACGCCGAACGAGCCGGAGATCGGGACGGTGAGGTTGTACTTCGCCATCGAGCGGAGCATCGCGATGCCGCCCGCGACGGAGTGGTGGAGCAGGACGAACCGCACCTTCTCGCTCTCGAACGCCTGCACCGCGACGTCGGCGTTGACGATCGCCGACGGAAGCGTCTGCACGACCGGCTGGCCGCCGAGCTTCCGTACGTTGTCCTGCAGGTTCTCGTTCCACTCCTGGACGGAGGCGACGGCGATGCCGGCGATCCCGACCTTGACGCCGTTCAGGTTCTTGAGCTTGAACCGCTGCATCATGTACCCGAGCGCCACGTCACCCTGATCGGCGTAGTTGCAGTTGCCGAGCATCAGGTAGGGCTGGAACGGGTTGGTGACGGTCTTCAGCGTGCCCTGGTTGGAGAGGCCGACGACCTTCGCCTGGTTGAGCACCGGCAGGATCGACGCGAAGCCCGACGAGTTGCCGATCCCCGTCACGAGCACGACCTTGTCGTCGTTGATGACCGACTTGACGAGCTCCAGCTCCTTCGCGGGGCTGTAGCTGTCGTCCTTCTCGATCATCTCGATGCGATTGCCGCGGATGCCGCCCTGTCCGTTGATCAGGCGGAAGTACGCCTGCATCGCATGGAGCACCGGGATCTGCGACGCGACCGTCGGGCCGCTCTTGTCGCCGACCCAGCCGATCTTGATCGTGCCCGTCGTCGCGTTGGGGCGCGACTGACCGACGGCAGCGACCAGGAGCGCCACAGCCAACGCGCTCATGAGGCTGATGAGAACCCTCCTACGCACCTACCGACCTCCTCGTCGTGGGGCACCGGGCGGCGTCGCCGCGGGTCAACCCCGTTCTCCTCGGACGGACTCGCGCCTCGAACCGTCCGCCGGGCTGCGCCCGGCCGACCCCGGCCTCGTCTCTACCAAACGGTT
>DASTKY010000051.1:0-3887 GCA_035715495.1 Gaiella sp.
AGGGCGCCGGCCGCGGTCCCGTCGGCGAGCGCGGCGGCGAGCTCCTCGACGAAGAGCGGGTTCCCCTCGGCGCGCGCGACGAGTCGCTCGACGGCGTCGTCGGGCGTCGCCTCGGCGACGAGCGAGGAGGCCATCGCCGCGACCTCGGCGGCGGCGAGCGGGCCGAGGACGAGGCTCGTGTGCGCGGGCAGCCAGGCCCCCCACGGCCGCTCGTCGAGCAGCTCGGGCCGGGTGAGCGCCAGCACGGAGCAGCCGGTCTCGCGCAGCTGGCCGCCGAGGTACTCGATCAGGTCGAGCTCGCTCGCCGCCGCCCAGTGGATGTCCTCGTAGACGACGAGCACCGGCCGCTCGGCCCCGAGGCACTCGATCACACGGCGGAGCGCCAGGAAGAGCAGGCGCTGGGTGACGACGGGCGCATCGGTGCCGAGCCCGAGCAGGAGCGCGAGGTAGCGCGTGGCGTCCTCCGCCTCCACGGGCGGCAGCAGCGCCGCGACGCCCGCGACGAGCTTCTCGCGCGCGACCTGCTCGACGTCCGAGTCGAAGATGCCGAACGCCTGCCGCACGAGCTGCGCCGAGGCGTGGTAGCCGGTGCGCTCCTCGTAGGGGACGCACCGGCCGCGCAGGACGCGGCCTCCCGACGCCTCCACCTCCGTCGCGACCTCGCGGACGAGCCGCGACTTGCCGATCCCCGGCGGGCCGACCACGGTGACGAGCTGCGGTCGGCGCTCGTGGAGCGCCTGGCGCCAGACCGAGCGGACGACGTCGAGCTCGCGCGCGCGGCCGACGAAGGGCCCGAGCCGCGCAGGCCGCTCGGAAGGCTCGACCAGCGGGCGGACGGCGAGCCAGGCCTCGACCGGCTCCGCCTTGCCCTTCGCGTCCACCGCGGGCAGAGACTCGTACTCGACGGCCTCGCGGGTGGCGCGGTGCGTCTCGCGGCCAACGACGAGGCGACCCGGGGGCGCGGACGTCTGCAGCCGCGCCGCGGTGTTGACGACGTCGCCGATCGCGAGCGCCTCCCCCGTCTCCGGCCGGCCGAGCGTGACGAGCGCCTCGCCCGTGTTGACGGCGGCGCGCGCCGCGAGCATCGGCCCGGTGTCCCGGAGCCCGTCGACGGCGGCCAGCACCCGGAGGCCGGCGCGGACCGCCCGCTCGGCGTCGTCGCCGTGGGCGACCGGCGCGCCGAAGACCGCCATGACGGCGTCGCCGATGAACTTCTCGAGGCGACCGCCGTACGCCTCGATCTGCTCGCGCGCCGCCGCGTGGAAGCGCGTGAGGGTCTCGCGGACGTCCTCGGGATCGGCCTGCTCCGACGCGGCGGTGAAGCCCTCGAGGTCGACGAAGAGGATCGAGACGAGCCGCCGCTCCTCCCGGGACCGCTCGGCGAGGGGCGCGCCGCAGTGGGAGCAGAAGCGCGCGTCGGCGTCGGCGCTCCGGCCGCAGCGCTCGCAAACCTGCTCCTGGCGGGTCTCGCTCCCCACCTCCCGAGTATCCCGCTGCGGGCGGCTTGTGACAAAGTGTCACAAGGCAACCGCCGCCTGTAGCATTCCGCGCCGATGACGACGCCCGACACCACGACCGCCGCCCCCGGTCCGGAGACCGCCTCGTACGACGTCGCGATCGTGGGCGCGGGGTACGTCGGCGTCCCCCTCGCGCAGGTCTTCGCGCAGGCGGCGCGCTCGGTCGTGCTGGTCGACGTCGACGCCGGCCGGGTCGAGCAGCTGAACCGGGGCGAGAGCTATATCGAGGACGTCCCGTCGGAGCTCCTCGCGACCCTCGTCCGCGACCGCGGCCTCGCCGCGACGACCGACTACGACGTGCTCCGCGACACGGACGCGATCCTGATCGCGCTGCCGACGCCGCTCTCGAAGCAGCGCGAGCCCGACCTCTCGATCGTGCTCGACGCCGCCGCCCAGATCGGCCGCCGGCTCCGGCCCGGCCACCTCGTCGTCCTCGAGTCGACGACGTACCCCGGGACGACGCGCGACGCGCTCCTGCCCGTGCTCGAGCGGGAGTCCGGCCTCCGCGCAGGCGCCGACTTCCACCTCGCGTTCTCGCCCGAGCGGGTCGACCCCGGCCGGATCGACTGGACGACGAAGACCGTCCCGAAGGTCGTCGGTGGCATCGACGCGGCGTCGACCGACGCCGCGGCGGCGCTCTACGGCTCGGCCGTCGACACCGTGCACCGCGTCTCGTCGCCCGAGGCCGCCGAGCTCACGAAGCTCCTCGAGAACATCTTCCGCTCGGTCAACATCGCGCTCGTCAACGAGCTCGCGCAGCTGTGCGACCGGATGGAGATCGACATCTGGGAGGTCGTCGACGCGGCCGCCACGAAGCCGTTCGGCTTCATGCCGTTCCAGCCCGGGCCGGGGCTCGGGGGGCACTGCATCCCGATCGACCCCTTCTACCTCACGTGGAAGGCGCGCGAGTACGACTTCTCCACCCGCTTCATCGAGCTGGCGGGCGAGGTCAACCAGAACATGCCGTACTACTGCCGCTCGCGCGTCTCGCAGGCGCTCAACCACGGGTCTCGCAAGTCGCTCGCGGGCGCGCGGGTGCTGGTGCTCGGCGTCGCCTACAAGTCCGACATCGCGGACTGGCGGGAGTCGCCCGCCGTGAAGCTCATCCACCTGCTCGGCAACGCGGGCGCGCTCGTCGACTACCACGACGACCACGTCCCCTCGTTCGCCGCGGACGGGATCGCGCTCTCCTCCGTGCCGCTCGACCCGGCGGCGTACGACGTCGTCGTGATCGCGACGGCGCACTCGAGCATCGACTACGCGAAGCTCGTCGACGACGCGCAGCTCGTCGTCGACCTCCGCAACGCGACGGGCCGCGCCGGAATCACGAGCGAGAAGGTCTGGAAGCTTTGACCCGCGTCGCCCAGGCGGGCGTCGGCGGGTGGGGCAAGAACGTCGTCCGGGTCGCGGGCGAGCTCGCGGAGCTCGCGTGGATCTGCGACACCGACGAGGAGCGTCTCGCCGAGTTCGGCGCGCGCTTCCCCCGCGCGCGCACGACGACCGCGTTCGAGGACGTGCTCGGCGACGAGGCGGTCGAGGCCGTCGTCGTGGCGACCCCCGTGCCGACCCACTACGCGCTCGCGAAGCAGGCGCTCGAGGCGGGCAAGCACGTGTTCGTCGAGAAGCCGCCGGCGATGCGCGGCGAGGAGATGGAGGAGCTCGTCGCGCTCGCCGAGGCCCGCAGCCTCGTGCTCATGCCCGGCCACCTGCTCCTCTACCACCCGGGCCTCCGGGCGGTGAAGCAGCTCGTCGACGAGGGGGCGCTCGGCGAGGTCGCGTGCGTCTACGGCAACCGGCAGAACCTCGGCGTGATCCGCTCGAACGAGAACGCGCTCTGGTCGCTCGGCGTCCACGACCTCTCCGTCATCCTCTGGCTCCTCGAGGAGGAGCCCTCCGAGGTCGTCGCGTACGGCCAGGACTTCATCCAGCCCGGGATCGAGGACGTCGTCTTCTGCTTCCTCCGCTTCCCGTCGGGGCGCGTCGCCCACATGCACCTCTCGTGGCTCGACCCGCACAAGATGCGCAAGATGACCGTCGTCGGCCGCGAGAAGATGGTCGTCTTCGACGACATGGAGCTCGAGCGCAAGGTCACCGTCTACGACAAGGCGCCGTGGGAGCCCGCGTCGAGCTACGGCGAGTGGCGGACGCGGACGGGTGACATCTTCAGCCCGAAGATCGCGAACGACGAGCCCCTGAAGCTCGAGCTGCAGCATTTCCTGCGGCTCGTGCAGACCGGTCCCGGCGACCACCGGGAGGCGCGCGACGGCCTCGCCGTCGTCCGGGCGCTCGACCGCCTCACGACGTCCCTGCGGACGGGCGCCCTCGCGTGAGCGCCGACGTCCATCCGACCGCGGTCGTCCACGAGGGCAC
>DASTKY010000052.1:0-4153 GCA_035715495.1 Gaiella sp.
GCACGAGCTCGCGTTCTACGACCGGTTCCTCAAGGAGATCGACAACGGCTGGGACGAGCGCCCGCCGGCCGAGCTCTACGTCCTCGGCGCCGGCGAGTGGCGCGGCGCGAGCGAGTGGCCCCTCCCGGGGACCGAGTGGACCTCGTTCCACCTCCGGCAGGGCGGGGGCCTCACGCGCTCGGAGCCCGGCCCGGACGAGCCGGTCGACCACTACGCCTACGACCCGGCCGACCCCGTCCCCACGATCGGGGGCGTCAACTCCGTCCTGACGATGACCCAGGGCGCGCAGACGCGGATCCTCCCGGGCCCGCACGACCAGCGCGTGCTCGAGAAGCGCGACGACGTGCTCGTCTACACGAGCGAGCCGCTCGACCGCGACCTCGAGGTGATCGGGCCGGTCGAGATGGTCCTCTACGCGGCGTCCTCGGCGCGCGACACGGACTTCATCGTCCGTCTCTGCGACGTCTACCCGGACGGCCGCTCGATCTTCCTCACGGAGGGCATCATCCGCGCCCGCTACCGGGGCAGCGTCGAGGGCGAGTCCGTCGAGCTGCTCGAGCCGGGCGAGGTGGCGGAGTACCGCATCCGCTGCTACCCCGCGGCGAACGTCTTCCGGCGCGGCCACCGGATCCGCCTCGACGTGACGAGCTCGAGCTTCCCCCGCTTCTCGCGCAACCTGAACACGGGCGAGGACGTGGGCACGGGCACGCGGATGCAGGTCGCCGAGCAGACGATCCTGCACACGGCCCGCTACCCGTCGCACGTCGTGCTTCCCGTCACGCCGTCGTGAGCGGCGGCGGCTTCCCCACATACGAGGCCGAGCGCGCCCTCGCGCAGGCGCGCGCGGCAGGCGTCGACCCCGTGCCGCTCGCCGGCACGCCGTCGCCCGGGCTCCCGGAGCACGTCGTCGAGGCCGTCGCGTCGGTGCTCGGGCGCTCGATGGCGGCACCGCCGGCGCGCGGGCTCGTCCAGCTGCGGGAGGCGCTCGCCGGGGAGCTGCGGCGCTCGACGGGCCGGGAGGTCGACGCGGGGGGCGAGCTCCTCGTCACGAACGGGGCGATGCACGCGCTCGGGATCTGCTTCCGCTCCCTCGTCGAGCCGGGCGACGCGGTCGTCGTGCCGGCGCCGTGCTTCTTCTTCGACGGCCCGATCCGCGCGGCGGGCGCCGTCCCGGTCTACGTCCACTCGCGCGAGTCGGACGGCTGGCGGTGGGACCCGGAGGCGCTCGAGGCGGCGGTCGGGTCGCGGACGAGCGTCCTCCTGCTCTGCAACCCGGGCAACCCGACCGGCCACGTCCCTGCGCCCGAGGAGGTCGCCGGTGCGGTTCGCGTCGCGGAGCGGCACGGCCTGCTGGTCGTCACGGACGAGGCCTACGAGGCGGCGATCTGGGACGGGGCGCCGTTCACGTCGGCCGCCGGCCTGGCCGAGGAGGTCGTGGTCGTGCGCAGCCTCGGGAAGAGCCTCTCGCTCCCCCAGCTCCGCGTTGGAATCGTTTGTGGCCCGGTCGCGCGGCTCGAGGCGTGCGCGCGGACGCTCGAGTGGGACTGCCTGCGCGTCGACCTGGCGGCGCAGACGGCCGCGCTCGCAGTGCTCGACGGCCCGCGCGACTGGCTCGACGCCGTCCGCGCCGGCCTCGTCGCCGACCGCGCGGTCGCCCACGGCGCGGTCGAGGCGACGCCCGGCCTCTCCGCCGCCCTGCCCGCGGCCGCGCCGTTCCTCTTCGTCCACGCCGACTCGGGCGAGCCCGTCGCCGACGACCTGACGCGCGTCGGCGTGCCCGTCGTCGACGGCGTCCACTTCCAGGCTCCGGGCCACGCGCGGCTGCCGTTCGCGGGGGCTGCACGCGCGGAGGAGGCGCTCGGCGCCGCGCTCGCCCGCTGGTCGGGCCGTCCGCCCGGTTGAGAGCGCACCGTGCGAGGGCGACGCCACACGCCGAGGCGGACGCTGGCGATGATCAGCGCCAACAGCCTCTCGGCCGCGGTGCAGGGGCAGTTCATGTTCGTGCTGCCGTGGATGCTCCTCGCCCGGGGCAGCTCGCCGCAGGCCGCCGCGCTGGCGACCGCGTTCGTCTACGTCCCGATGCTCGTCACGGCCGTGCCCGCGGGCGCCAAGTCGGACAACGCCGATCCGCTCCGCCTGATGCGGTGGGTGACGGCCGTGCCGCTCGCGGTCTGCGCCCTCTACCCCCTGGCGGCGCTCACCGGCCGCGACTGGTTCTGGCTCGTCCTCCTCGCCGCGGTGGTCGTCGGGACGACGCGCAACCTCTCCGAGGGCGCGGTCTTCCGCAGCCTCGCCGACACGACGAGCGACGAGGGCCTCCTGCGCGCCCACGCGATCCGGACGACGGTGAACCAGGCGGCGCTCTTCGGCACCGGCTTCATCGGGCTCGTCCTCTTCCGGGTGGGCGACGCCGAGGCGGTGATGATCGGCATCTGCGTCCTCTACGTGGCCGCGCTCGCGATCCTCGCCGTCGTGCCGGACTTCGGCCGGGCGCCCGACCCCGACACGCTCGTGCGCCAGCTCGTCGCTGACGGCATGACGTCGCTGCTGCGGAACCGGCTGCTGCGCCGGATCGGCTGGGTGACCCTGACGTGGAGCCTCTTCGGCGGGGCGGCGGTCGGGGTCATGCCCGCCGTCCTCCGCGAGCACATCGGCATGGACGAGCTCGAGGCCAGCGCCACCTTCGTCGCGGGTGCCGTCGCCGTCGTCCTCCTCACGCTCCCGATCGTCCGCGCCTCGCAGCGCCGGCTCGGGGCGATCTCGACCTTCGTCGTCGCGAGCGCCGTCCAGGGGACGACGCTCGTCGTCTTCGCCGACGCGCGGGCCGCGCTCCTCGCGCCGCTCCTCTACTGCGTCTTCCTCCTGGCGAACAGCGCCGCCGCCGCATCGCTCGGCGGCGCCCGTGCCGCCGAGGTCGCCCACGACCACCAGGGGATGCTCAACCTCGTGGTCGGGACGCTCGGGCTCGCCGGCTTCCTCATCGGCGTGCTGCTCGTGGCGGGCCTCCTCGGACCGCTCGGGTTCGGCGTCGTCCTCGCGCTGATCGGCATCGGCATGACGACCACTGCCCTCGCGTTCCGGCGCTCGCTCGCCGCCGCGTAGCCGATGCTCGAGCTCCTGATCCGCGGCGCCACCGTGTACCCCGGTGACGCGCCCGCCTTCCCGGGCGACGTGGGGGTGGACGGCCGCGGCATCGCCCTCGTGACGCCGCGCGCCGGGGACGCGCCGGCGCCGGAGGCGCGCGAGGTCGTCGACGGCGCCGGGCTCCTGCTCTGCCCGGGGTTCATCGACCTCCACACGCACTCCGCGCTCCGCGCCTTCGAGGACCCCTTCCTGACGCCGAAGCTCGCCCAGGGCTTCACGACCGAGGTGATCAACCCGGACGGGCTCGCGCCGGCCCCGGTCGCGCCCGACCGGCGGTCCGAGCGGCGCGCGTACCTCCGGCCGCTGGAGGGCGGCGGGCCGGACGAGTGGTCGTGGACGACGATCGAGGAGTACCTGGACGCGCTCGCCGCGACCCGCCCGGCCCTGTCGCTCGTCCCGTCTGTCGGCCACGGCGCCGTGCGCGACCTGGTGCTCGGCGGAGGGCGCGCCACGCCGGACGCGGGCGATCTGCGGGCGATGCGGCGCGAGGTGGAGGCGGGGTTCGACGCCGGTGCGCGGTCGCTGTCCTATGGCCTCGTCTACCTGCCGGCGGCGTACGCCGCGACCGACGAGCTCGTCGCCGTGGCCGAGGTGGCCGCCGCCCGGGGCGCGCCGCTCGTCCCCCACGTCCGCAACGAGGGCGCGGCCCTCCTCGAGGCCGTCGGGGAGATGGTCGAGGTCGCGCGGCGCGCGGGCGCGCCGCTCCACGTCTCCCACCTGAAGTCGCTCGGCGACGAGGGGCTCGTCGAGCCCCTGCTCGCCCTGCTGGAGGACGCCGCGGCGTCGATCGACGTGACCTTCGACCAGTACCCGTACGGGGCGGGCAGCACGCTCCTCGCGAGCGTCCTGCCGGCCTGGGCCCAGGAGGGAGGTGCCCCGGGGACGCTCCGGGCGCTGGGCGACCCCGCGACGAGGCGCCGGATCGCCGACGACGTCGCGCAGGGCCTGCCGGGCTGGGAGAACATCCTCGGCACCCTCGGCCCCGAGCGGATCGAGATCGCGAACGCGG
>DASTKY010000053.1:0-2993 GCA_035715495.1 Gaiella sp.
CGCTCGTCGACTCCGGCATGAAGTACCTGGCCGGCGACCTCTACGCCTGACGCGGTGCGCTACCGCTGGGCAGTCCTCGCCGCCGGGACCGCGGCGCAGACAGGAGCCGCGATCTTCGGCATCGGACTACCGGTGATCGCGCCCGCCCTGCAGGACGAGTACGGGCTCTCGATCAGCGAGGTCGGGCTGCTGCTGGCTGCGCCGTGGATCGGGGGAACGCTGACCCTTCTCCCGTGGGGGATCGCCGCGGACCGTTTCGGTGAGCGCGCCGTCCTCGCTCTCGGCCTGGGAGGAAGCGCACTCGTCCTCGCAGCCTCGGCGTACGCGCAGTCGTTCGAGGATCTCCTGGGCCTGCTGGCGATCGCCGGCGCGGCGGGCTCGAGCGTCCAGTCCGCGAGCGGCAGGGCGGTGATGCACTGGTTCGACGCGAAGGAGCGCGGCCTGGCGCTCGGGATCCGGCAGACGTCGATCCCACTCGGCGGGCTGATCGCCGCGCTCACGCTGCCGCTCATCACGAGCGCCGGTGGAACCGAGGCCGCGTTCCTCTATCTCGCGGCGGCGAGTGCCGCCGGCGCCGTCGTCGGAGCGATCGTTCTCCGGGGTCGCGGCGAGGTCGATGTCGTCGAGGCCGACTCCCTGGTGCGAACGCTGCGGGACGGGCGGCTCTGGCGCATCTGCATGGGAAGCAGCATCTACCTGTACGCGCAGGTCGCCGTCATCGGCTTCGGCGTGCTCTTCCTCCATGACCAGCACCATCTCTCCGAGCAGGAGGCCGCTCTCGTCTTCGCGGCGTCGCAGGTCTTCGCGGCGGCGCTGCGGATCGGTCTCGGCCGCTGGTCGGACCGACTCGGTGTCCGCGTCGTGCCCCTCCGGCGCGTCGGCCTCGCCATCGTCCTCGCGATGCTCGTCACCGCGCTCCTCGCCCGCGGGCCGCTCTGGTTGCTCGTCCCCGTCCTCGCGCTCGGTGGCGGCCTCACGATGGCGTGGAACGGGCTCGCGTTCACGACCGCTGCCGAGCTCGCGGGCGCCGCGCGGAGCGGCGCGGCGATCGGCTTCCAGCAGACGGTGCTCTCGGCATTCGGAATAGCGGCCCCCGTTCTCTTCGCTGCGACCGTTTCGCAGGGATCGTGGACGCTCGCATTCGGCCTCGCCGCGGTATTCCCGCTCGCCGGGCGCTTCATCTTGCGTCCACTCGTCGGCTACTAGGCTCCGCCCGTGCGACCCCTCGAGCGCCTCGACGAGCTGTACGCCATGGGCGGCGGGCCCGGCGCGAACCGCCCACATCCGTCGGCGGCCGAGGACGAGGCCCACGAGCTCGCGTCCGCGTGGCTTGCCGATGCCGGCCTCGAGGTCGAGGTCGACCGCCACGGCAACCTCCTCGGTCGGTCGCGACACGCTGCCGACGTCTGGGCCGGCTCGCACCTCGACAGCGTCCCGCAGGGCGGTCGCTTCGACGGCGCGCTCGGGGTGGTCGCGGCGATCGAGGCGGTCGAACGCGTGGGCGCGGGCACGGTCGTCGTCTTCCGCGGGGAGGAGGTGGGCTGCATCGGGAGCAAGGCGCTCGTCGCTGCAGGCGGCGCGTTGCCGACAGCCTTCCTCGAGCTCCACGTCGAGCAGGGGCCGGTGCTCGCCGCGCGCGACGTGCCGCTCGGGGTCGTGACCGGGATCGTCGGCTACGCCCGCGGTGAGATCGTGTTCGAAGGCAAGGCGGGCCATGCCGGGACGACGCCGATGGACGTTCGGGACGATGCCCTCGTCGCCGCAGCGTCACGGATCCTCGAGATCCGCGAGGCCGCCTCCGCCATCCCCGGCGCCGTCGCGACGGTCGGGAGACTCGAGCTCGAGCCCGGCGGTTCGAACGTCATCCCGTCGCGCGTCTGGATCTCGCTCGATCTCCGGGCGCCCGACGCCGAACGGCTCGAAGCGCTCCTCGACGCGATCGGCTGCGACCCCGGCTCGCGCACCGAGCCGGTGCGGTTCTCCGGCTCCGCCCGGGAGGCCCTGAGGGACGCGGTCGACGCTCGCGGGCTACCGGAGGTCGAGCTTCCGTCGGGGGCCGGTCACGATGCCGGCATCCTCGCGAGCGCCGGCGTCGACGCGGCGATGCTCTTCGTGCGCAGCCTGAACGACGGGGTGAGCCACTCCCCCGACGAGCTCTCCTCGGACGACGACGTTGCGCTCGGCGTCGACGTGCTCGCCGACGCGCTCGAGCGTCTCACGTCTCGCTGAACGTGATGTCCTGGGCGCCGTCCCAGAGCATCCGGCGACCCAGCTCGCGGAGGTTCTCGGCGCCGGAGACGATCGTCGCGAAGTGGTTCCCTGCGAGGGCACCCGCCTTACTGGCGAACGCGACGTAGCCGTACGCGAGCAGCAGCTCGGTCTCGCTGACGCCTCCCGGGTAGAAGATCAGCTCGCCGGGGCTCGGGTAGCTCGTCGCGTTCTCGGGGCCGATGCCGACGTCGAGGTCGCCCATCGGGATCCACCCGCCCTCGCCGGACCAGCGCACGTGGATGATCTTCGAGTCGAGCGGGAGCATCCGCCGAAACGCCGCGACCGTCTGCGGCGCCGCGTCCTTCTCGAAGCGAGCGGTGAGCTCGAACCCGCCGGCAGTGATCTCGAGCATGGCGGGAGCCTAGAGCTTCGGTTCCACGCGCATGGACACGTCCGTCTCGCTCTCGCCCGTCGGGACGAACCCGAGCGACTCGTACAGCTGCACCGCGCGCGGGTTCGACCTGAAGACGTCCAGCGAGACCGCGGACCCGAGCTCGTGCGCGCGCTCGACGAGCATCTGCACGATCGCCGAGCCGATCCCGCGCCCCTGCCACTCGGGAAGGAGGGCGAGTCGGACGAGGAAGACCTCGCTCGGTCGTTCCTCGACGAGCAGCTCGCCGACGTCGGCGCCGTCGACCTGGATCACCTGTCCCCCGGACGCGTCGAAGCCGTCGTCGAAGTACGCACGCTGCGCCGCCTCGTCCCAGCCGAACGCGGCCGCG
>DASTKY010000054.1:0-2750 GCA_035715495.1 Gaiella sp.
CGACCGTCCAGATCCTGCAGGTGAACGGCAAGCCGTCCGGGCTCCAGCTTCCCGCCTCGGTCGAGCTGGCCGTCGCCGAGACCGAGCCCGGGGTGCGCGGGGACACCGTCTCGAACGTGACGAAGCCGGCGACGCTCGAGACGGGGGCCGTCGTCCAGGTGCCGCTCTTCGTCAACGTCGGTGAGCGGATCAAGGTCGATCCCCGCGAGGCCCGGTACATCTCCCGAGCCTGAGCCGGGTTTCGTCCGGCGGTAGGCTCCCGCCGTGCCGCAGCTCTACGACACGACGATCCGCCTCCTCTCGCAGGAGCCCCTGGCGGGAGCCGGGCCCACCGGCGAGGTCCTCCGGATCGCCGAGATCCTCGACGGCGCCGGGCTGGCCTGCCTCGAGGTCTCGGGCGGCGGGGTCTTCGACGCGGCGGTCCGCCGCGGCGTCGAGAGCCCGTGGGAGCGGATCCGCGCGATCGACGCGCGTACGACGACGCCGCTCGGGCTCGCGCTCCGCGGGCGCTTCCTCGTCGGCTCGAAGCCGGTCTCACCCGACATCGTGCGCCGCTTCGTCGCGTGCGCCGCCGAGAACGGCATCGACGTCTTCCGGCTGCACGACCCGCTCAACGACGTCTCCAACCTCCGCGAGGCCGGCGAGGCGATCGTCGGCGCGGGGCGCGAGCTCCACGTGGGCCTCGTCTACAGCCCGGGGCGCACGGGCGAGACGGACGCGCTCGTCGAGCAGGCGGGCAAGCTCCGCGAGCTCGGCGCCTCGCGCGTCCTCGTCAACGACCCGACGGGGGCGCTGCTCCCGCACGTCACGCAGGAGCTCGTCGAGCGGCTGCTGGAGGAGAGCGGCCTGCCGGTCGGGCTCTACGTCCAGGCCGCGGGCGGCACGGCGCTCGCGAACGCGCTCGTCGCGACCCGCGTCGGCGCCGACGTCGTCGCGACCGCCGTCTACCCGCTCGCGCTCGCGCTCCACCGGATCTCGGGGGAGTCGCTCGCCGAGGCGCTGCACGGGCTCGGGCGGGACACCGGCGTCGACGTCTCGCGCCTCTGGGAGGCCGCCGACGTCGTCGACGAGCACATCGGCGACGAGCCGCTCTCGCCGCTGGCGCCCCGGATCGCGGTGCGCGCGGCCGAGTACGACCTTCCCGCCGGTCTCGTCGCGGCGCTCGACGTCCACCTCCGCGCACACGCGGCGGGCGACCGGCTGCTCGACACGCTGAACGAGGTCGTCCGGATCCGCGAGGAGTCGGGCTGGCCGCCGCTCGCGGCCCCGATCGGGCAGATCCTGGGCTCGCAGGCGCTCCTCAACGTCCTCTCCGCGCGCCGGTACGGCACCGTCCTCGACGAGTTCCGGCAGCTCGTGACGGGCGCGTACGGCGTCCCGCCGGCGCCGATCGAGCCGAAGGTGCGCCGCGCGGTGGAGCTCCTGGGTGGCGAGGCGCCGTCGCTCGACGAGGATCCGCCCAGCGCGGACGACGTCCGCGAGGCGGCCGAGGGCCTGGCCTCGTCCGAGGAGGACCTCGTGCTGCTCGCGATGTTCGGCGACGAGGCCGAGACGCTCCTCCGGACGATCCGGCAGCGGCACTCGCGCGAGGCGACGCTCCTCGGCGGCGACGTCGACGCGCAGCGCGCCGAGCGCATTCGCGAGCTCGTGAAGATCGTCCAGGAGTCGGGCGTGGGGGAGATCGAGATCGAGGACGAGGGGATGCGGGTCTCGGTGCGCCGGGCGGACGAGCCCGGGCTCCTGCCGGCCGTCGTCGCGCCGGCGGCGCCCGTCCCGGAGCTCGACGAGCCTGCACCGGTCGCGGCGGGTCCCTCGGAGCCGATCCGGGTCGAGTCCCCGATGGTCGGGATCTTCTACCGCGCGCCGCAGCCCGGCGCGCCGGCGTTCGTCGAGATCGGGGACGTCGTCACGGTCGGCCAGACGCTCTGCGTGCTCGAGGCGATGAAGCTCTTCAACGAGCTGAAGGCGGACGTCGACGGGCGCGTGCGCTCGATCCACGTCGAGAACGCCGCGCCGGTCGAGTTCGGCACGCTGCTCTTCGAGCTGGAGCCGGTCGGCGCCCCGCCGGCGCTGTAGGGCCGATGTTCTCGCGCGTCCTCGTCGCCAACCGGGGCGAGATCGCCGTGCGCGTGATCCGCGCCCTGCACGAGCTCGGCTGCGAGGCGGTCGCCGTCTACTCGACCGCGGACGAGGACGCGGCCCACGTGCGGCTCGCCGACGCGTCGGTGCGCCTCGGGCCGCCGCCTGCGACCGAGAGCTACCTGCGGATCCCGAGCGTCATCGCCGCCGCCGGGACGACCGGCTGCGAGGCGGTGCACCCCGGGTACGGGTTCCTCGCCGAGAATCCCGCGTTCGCCCGCGCGTGCGCGGAGAACGACCTCGTGTTCGTCGGGCCGCCGCCCGAGGTGATGGAGCGGCTCGGCGACAAGGCGTCGGCGAAGCGCGAGATGCGCGCGGCCGGCGTGCCGCTCGTCCCGGGGACCGAGGGGGCGGCGAGCTTCGACGAGATCGAGCGCGCCGCCGCGGCCATCGGGTTCCCCGTCCTCCTGAAGGCGACCGCGGGCGGCGGAGGGAAGGGGATGCGGCTCGTGGACGAGCCCGGCGCGCTCGAGGACGCCTACGGCGCGGCGTCGTCCGAGGCCACCGCCGCGTTCGGCGACGGGTCGCTCTACCTCGAGAAGGTGGTCGACCCCGCCCGCCACGTCGAGATCCAGGTGCTCTGCGACGACCCCGGCGGGGTGCTGACGCTC
>DASTKY010000055.1:0-3997 GCA_035715495.1 Gaiella sp.
GCTTCGACGCCTTCAACGTGGGCCCGGAGCTCGAGTACTTCCTCTTCGAGGACGACCGCGGCACCGAGACGCTCGACGAGGGCGGCTACTTCGCCATGACCGCGCAGGACGCGGCCACCGAGGTGCGCAACGACACGATCCATGCGCTCGAAGCCGTCGGCATCCCGATCGAGTACCACCACCACGAGGTGGCGCCGTCGCAGCACGAGATCGACATGCGCTACGCCGACGCGCTCGCGATGGCCGACCACTGCATGACCTATCGCCTGATCGTGAAGGAGGTCGCCGCCTGGCACGGCTACTACGCGACCTTCATGCCGAAGCCGCTCTTCGGCGAGAACGGCTCGGGTATGCACACGCACATGTCGCTCTTCAAGGGCGGGCGGAACCAGTTCTTCGACGCGAAGGACCCTCACCATCTCTCGGCGACGGCGAAGGCGTTCATCGCCGGCCTCCTCGTCCACGCGCGCGAGATGTCCGCGGTGCTCGCGCAGTGGGTCAACTCCTACAAGCGGCTCGTGCCCGGCTACGAGGCCCCGGTCTACGTCGCCTGGTCGCAGCGGAACCGCTCGGCGCTGATCCGCATCCCGCTCTACAAGCCGGGCGCGGAGCAGGCGACCCGCGCCGAGATCCGGTGCCCGGACCCGGCCTGCAACCCGTACCTCGCGTTCGCCGCGCTGCTCCAGGCGGGGCTCGAGGGGATCGAGCAGGGCTACGAGCTGCCCGACGAGATGACGACGAACCTCTACCGGCTCACCGAGTCGGAGCGCGAGGAACGCGGCATCGTCGCCCTGCCGGGCTCCCTCGGGGAGGCCGTCGAGGCGCTCGCGACGTCGCCGCTCATGCAGAAGGCGCTCGGCGAGCACATCTTCCCACGCTACGTCGAGCTCAAGCGGCGCGAGTGGAACGAGTACCGCGTCCAGGTCACCGAGTGGGAGAAGGATCGCTACCTCAGCAGCCTCTAGAGCTTGTCCGCCAAGCGGGATTCGGCGGGAGCCGAATCCCGCGGCTCCGATCCCCCGCCTGCGGCGGGGGCACATCCCTGAAGGCGTCGGCGTCGCCGCCGCAACAGACTCCGTTCCACGTCCCGACGAGGGTCCGTCGATGTCGTCACAAGGGCTGGACATCGACCGGCGAATGGCGCAGAATCACCAGTGCAGGCGGCTGCCGCAAGGCGAGCGGCGCTACCTGTGTCTGACGGCCGATCGCGGGTCCCCGGTGGGGGCCCGTGGTCGTTCTGGCGTGGGTCGTCGCGCCGGAGCCCGTAGCCTCTTGACCGCGTGCTGACGACCCTCCGGATCCTCCACGTGCTCTCCGCCTGCGTGTGGGTCGGGGGCACGATCGCGCTCGTCTTCGTCGGCGTGCCGGCGATCCGCCGGCTCGAGGGCGAGGCGCGCGCGACGGCGATGCGGGCGCTCGGCCGCCGGTGGCGGCCGCTCGGCTGGGGCGCGATGGCCGTCGCCATCCTCTCCGGGCTCTGGCTGACGGAGCTGCACGGCGGGTTCAACCGCGCCGCCCTGGACACGGACTTCGACCGGACGCTCATCCTCAAGTCGGTGCTCGTGGCCCTGCTCGTCGTCGGGGCGCTGAGCCACGACTACGTGCTCGGGCCGCGCCTCCAGCGCGAGCTGAAGGCCGCCGACCCGGCGGCGCCCGCGACCCGCCGCCGCCTCGTCGTCGTCGGCTGGTTCAACTTCGCGCTGACGCTCGCCGTGCCGATCCTCGGCGCCGTCGTCCTCTCGACGCTCGACTGAGCGGCTCCGGCGCCCGTTACAACTCGTCACGTGCCGACCGACGCCGCCGCACGCCACCTCGCGCTCCTGACCCGGACGACCGACGTCCGACGTGGGGGAACCCCTGTTTCCCCCACGAGCCCCCTCCTTCAGCGGGTACGACGCACGACTGGTTGCCGGCCTCCCGGGCGGCAGAGCCGCCCTCCGGCCGCGACCGCTCGGGTTACGGACTCTGGAGAAGCAGAGCGCGATGGCTGACGCCGCCGCACGCCACCTCGCGCTCCTGACCCGGACGACCGAGGTCGTCAACTCGTCGCTCGACCTCCAGGAGGTGCTCGAGGCGATCGCGCACGAGGTCGCGGCGGCGCTCGCGACCGATGCCTGCTTCGTCTACCTCTACGACGAGCGCACCGACGAGCTCGTGCTGCGCGCGACGCACGGGACGCTCATCGAGGACGCGACGAGCACGCCGCGCATGCGCCGCGGCGAGGGGATCACCGGCGTCGCCGCGGGTGAGCGCGCCGCGGTGATGATCCCGTCGGGCGCGCACCTCGACCCGCGGTTCAAGGCGTTCCCGAACCTCCGTGAGGACGAGTACCAGTCGATCCTCGCCGTCCCGATCCTCGCCCGCGACGTGCTCGAGGGCGCGCTCAACGTCCGGACGCGTGAGCCGCGGGCCTTCACCGACGCCGAGATCGAGCTCCTCACCGCGATCGCGTCGCAGGTCGGACAGTCGATCGAGCACGCGAAGCTCTACGCAAGTGCGCGCCGCCGCGTCGAGGAGCTCGAGGCGCTCGCGAGCATCTCCGAGGCGGTGTCGGAGTCCCTGTACCTCGAGGAGTCGCTCGAGGCGATCGTCGGCACGACCGTCCGCTCGCTCCGGGCGACGGGGGCCGCGGTGGTGCTCGAGGACGACCGCGTCGCGTGGCCCGAGGGCCGGGCCGGCACGTACGCCGAGCGGCTGCCCCTCCGCTGGCGCGGCCGCCAGATCGGCGAGCTCGTCGTCGACCGCGACACGCCGTTCACCGACGACGACCGCCAGCTCCTCGACGCGATCGCGAACCAGGCGGCCGTCGCGCTCGAGCACGGGCGGATGGCGCTCCGCGGCGTCCTCGCCCAGGAGATCCACCACCGGGTCAAGAACAACCTGCAGACCGTCGCGTCGCTGCTCCGCCTCCAGGCGCGCGCGGAGAGCGTCGATCCGGCGAAGGCACTGGGCGACTCCGTCAACCGCATCCTCGCGATCGCGGCCGTCCACGAGGTGCTGACCGAGCACCGTGAGGACGTCGTCGAGCTGGCGGAGCTCGTCGACCGGCTCCGCGCGATGCTCGTCCAGGGGCTCGTCGGCGAGAAGGTCGTGACGGCCGACCTCGCGCCGGTCGAGCTCGCGGGCCAGCGCGCGACGGCGCTCGCGCTCGTGTTCAGCGAGCTCCTCTCGAACGCGCTCGAGCACGGCGGAGAGCACGTCTCGCTCTCGCTCGCGCAGGTCGACGGAGACGCCGTCCTGGTCGTCGCCGACGACGGCCGCGGGCTCTCGGGCTCCGGCGACGGGACGGGCATGTCGATCGTGCGCGCACTCGTCCGCGACGAGCTGCGGGGCACGCTCGAGCTCGAGGACCGCGGCGGCCTGCACGCCGAGGTCCGGTTCCCCGTGTAACGCGGGTATCCTGAGCGCCCTGGGCGACGTCGCCCGTGCCTCCGCCGACGCAGGCGGCACGCCGCGCGCTCGCGCGGCGCTCGAGCCCCGAGCTGAGGAGACGACGTGCCGACCGAATCCCTGCGCATCCTGATCGCCGAAGACGAGACCATCATCCGCCTCGACCTGCGCGAGCTCCTCGAGGGCGCCGGGTTCGACGTCGTCGCGGAGGCCCGCGACGGCGAGGAGGCGGTCGAGCTCGCCCGCAGCCAGACGCCGGAGCTCGCGCTGCTCGACGTGAAGATGCCGAAGCTCGACGGGATCGACGCCGCGCGCAGGATCCTCGAGGAGCGGCCGATCCCGATCGTGATGGTGACGGCGTACGGCGAGCAGGAGCTCGTCGAGCGCGCGGTCGAGGCCGGCGTCTTCGGCTATCTCGTCAAGCCGTTCAAGGAGGCCGACCTGCTGCCCGCGATCTCGACGGCCCGCGCGCGGCACGACGAGCTGACCGCGCTGCGCGAGGAGGCCCAGTCGCTCGCCGAGGCGCTCGCCGCCCGCAAGGCGATCGAGCGTGCGAAGTGGCTCCTGATGGAGCGCGAGGGGCTCACAGAGCAGGAGGCGTTCGCGC
>DASTKY010000056.1:0-6004 GCA_035715495.1 Gaiella sp.
GGCCGCGCAGCTCGACCGCGGCCGTCTCGGTCAGCCGCAGGACGGCGGCCTTCGAGGCGCAATAGGGGCCGAGCAGCGGAACCCCGCCCAGCCCGGCGACGGACGCCATGTTCACGATCCGGCCCCAGCCGCGCTCGCGGAGATGCGGCCATACCGCCTGTGCGCAGTTGAACGCGCCCGTCAGGTTCACGCGCAGGTCACGCTCCCAGAGCTCGGGCCGCTGGTCGGCGAACTGCGCGACGTGGTCGAGCGTGCCCGCGTTGTTGACGAGGATGTCGACCGACCCGAGCTCCGCGACGACGCGGCTCACGGCGTCGTCGACCTGCGCGCGGTCGGTCACGTCGCACCGCACCGCCACGGCGCGCCGCCCGAGCGCGCGGATCGCCTCGACCGTCTCCTCCGTGTGCACCATCCCCTGGGCGACCGCCGCCTGCGCGAGGATCCCGAGGCTCTCGGCGGCGCTCGTGTCGGACTCGAGCAGGATGTCGGCGACCGCGACGTCGGCCCCGGCCCGGGCGAGCGTCAGGGCGTCGACGCGCCCGAGCCCGCGCGACCCGCCGGTGACGAGGGCCACACGCCCGGTCAGGTCGATCTCGAGCGCCACGGCCGCGATCCTATGCCGCCGTCGTCCCGACGTCCCGTGGCGGGCGCCACTACGGTGGCGCCGTGGCGCGCCGACGTGACGCCCGGACCTTCGGCCCCGGCCCGTACCTCCTCGGCGTCGAGCGCGACGCCGCCCGCTGGGGCACGGGGTTCCCCTTCGACGTCCCGGCGATCGCCGAGAGCGAGGGGCTCGCGCTCGACGCGCCCGTCACGCTCCTCGCAGGGGACAACGGCACCGGCAAGTCGACGCTCGTGGAGGCGCTCGCCGCGATGATGGGCTTCGCGCCCGGCGGCGGCGAGCTCGAGCGGTCGGGCGAGCTCCCACCGGTGCCCCGCGCGGTCTACGACGGGGCGCTGGCGCCCCTGCTGTCGCCCACGAAGCCGCGGAACGGCTACTTCCTCCGCGCGGAGAGCTTCTTCAACGTGGCCGCCTACGTCGACGGCGTCGACCTCTTCGCGCCGGACCTCTCGCTGTACGGCGACACGCCGCTCCACGCACAGTCGCACGGGCAGTCCTTCCTCGCGCTGGCTGCGAACCGCTTCGGCGCCGAGAGCCTCTACCTGCTCGACGAGCCCGAGGCGGCGCTCTCCGTCACGGGAGCCCTCGCGCTCGTCGCGATCATGGTGCGGGCCGCGCGCAGCGGCTCGCAGTTCGTCGTCGCCACGCACTCGCCCGTGCTGCTGGCCTGCCCGGAGTCGCGGATCTACGAGCTCGACGACGACGGCCTCGCCGAGCGGGCATACGACGACCTCGAGGCCGTCAGCCTCACGCGCGCGTTCCTCGACGCGCCCGAGCGCTTCGTCCGCGCCGCGCTGGACGACACCGCCTGAGCAGCGGGGCGGACGCGGTAGAACGACGGGATGCGACGGATCGGCACCGAGGAGCGCCGCGCCCGGCTGGCCCGGCGCCATCGACTTGCCGCCGAGACCCGCGCCGCCGACGCGCTCACGGCCGCCGGCTCCGTCGTCGTCCTGCACTCGAGCGACGCGGCGACCGTCTTCCTCTCCGTGCGCGCGCGGACGGCCCGCTTCGAGGTCGCCGACCTCGAGACCGAGCTCTACGAGCGGCGGTCGCTCGTCCGGATGCTCGCGATGCGCCGAACGCTCTGGGTCGTCCCGCGGGAGCTCGTCCCGGTCGTCGAAGCGGCCTGCACCCGCACCGTGGCGGCGCGCGAGCGCAAGCGCCTGGAGGGGTTCGTCGAGACGAGCGGCGTCGCACGGGACCCCGTCGCCTGGCTGGCCGACCTCGGCGACGCCGCCTTGCGCGGCGTCGAGGCGCGCGGCGAGGCGTTCACCTCGGACCTCTCCCGCGACGACCCGCTCCTCGCGACCAAGCTGACGCTCGGCCGCCCGGGGACGCGCTGGGCGACGGAGGTCGGCGCCGGCGCGCGCATCCTCGCGCTCCTCGCGGCGGAGGGTCGGCTCGTGCGCGGCAGGCCGCGCGGCGGCTGGACGCACGGCCAGTACCGCTGGGCGACGCGTGCCTCCTGGCTCGGCAGCGAGCCCGAGTCGCTCGACGCGGCGGACGCGCAGGCGGAGCTCCTCCGCCGCTGGCTCGCGGCCTTCGGCCCCGCGACCGAGACCGACATCCGCTGGTGGGCGGGCTGGACTGCGCGCGAGACGCGGGCCGCGCTCGCCGCCGTGCCGCACGAGCAGGTCGAGCTCGAGGACGACGTGACCGGCTACGTCCTCGCGGACGACGTCGCGCCGACGAGCGAGCCGGAGCCGTGGGTCGCGCTCCTCCCGACCCTCGACCCCACGACCATGGGCTGGAAGGAGCGGGGCTGGTACCTCGGCCCGCACGAGCGCGTCCTCTTCGACACGAACGGCAACGCGGGACCGACGGTCTGGAGCGACGGTCGGGTCGTCGGCGGCTGGTCGCAGCGCGGTGACGGCGAGATCGTCTTCGAGCTGCTCGAGGACGTCGGTGCCGAGCGCGTCCGCGCGGTCGAGGCCGAGGCCGCCCGGCTCCGCGACTGGCTCGGCGACGTCCGGTTCTCGCCGAGCTTCCTCCCGCCGTTCCAGCGCTCGCTCGCGACCTGACGGCCGCGCGCGCCTAGCCCTCGCCCAGGAAGATCTCCTTCGCGATCACGAGCCTCTGGATCTGAGAGGTGCCCTCGTAGATCTGGAAGAGCTTCGCGTCGCGCATGAGCTTCTCGACGGGGTACTCCTTCATGTAGCCGTAGCCGCCGAAGACCTGCACCGCGTCGGTGGTCACCTTCATCGCGGTGTCGGCCGCGAACCGCTTGGCGAACGACGAGTACTTCGTCGCCTTCCGGCCCCAGCCCTGGTCGATCATCCACGCTGCCTGCCACGTGAGGAGCCGCGCGGCCTCGATCTCGGCGGCCATGTCCGCGATGAGGAACGAGATGCCCTGGTTCATCGCGATCGGCATCCCGAACTGGACGCGCTCCTTCGCGTAGTCGACCGAGAGCTCGTAGGCCGCCTGCGCCACGCCGACCGCGCCGACCGCCGTGCCGGGCCGCGTGAAGTCGAGCGTCTGCATGGCGATCTTGAATCCGTCGCCCTCGCCGCCGAGGCGGTTCGCCTCCGGCACGACCACGTCCTGGAACGCGACCGCCGAGGTGTCCGTCGCCCGCTGGCCCATCTTGTCGAGGTGCTTCTCGATCGTGACGCCGTCGGCGCCCATCGGGATCACGAACGCGGACAGGCCGCGATGGCCCTTGGACTTGTCGGTCGAGGCGAAGCAGACGATCCACGACGCCTTGCCGGCGTTCGTGATGAACATCTTCGAGCCGTTGACGACGTACCCGTCGCCCTGCTTCACGGCGGTCGTCCCGATCCCGGAGACGTCGGAGCCCGCGCCGGGCTCGGAGAGGCCGAAGCAGCCGAGGATCGGCTCCTCGACGAGCGGCCCGAGCCACGTGCGCTTCTGCTCCTCGGTGCCCGCGATCAGGATCGGGCCGGCCCCGAGGCCGTTGGCCATGATCGACGTCGCGATCCCCGAGCAGCCCCAGTTCAGCTCCTCGCCCACCAGCATGCCGTCGAAGGCCGAGAGCTCGGGCCCTCCGAGCGACTCGGGGAGGTGGAGGTTCATGAGGCCGAGCGCGTGGGCCTTGGCGACGATCTCGGCGGGGTGCGTCTGCTCGACGTCGTGCTCGGCGGCGCGGGGCCGGATCTCCTTCTCGGCGAAGTCGCGCGCGAGCGCCCGGAGCTCCCGCTGCTCGTCGGTGAGCGCGAACGAGACGCCGTTCGCGAGCCCTGCTTCCATCGTCGCCATCTGACGGCTCCCAGAGTTCGATTGACTGGTCAGTCAATCATAGCCGTGCCGCCCGGAGGCGGTCAACCGGGCGCCCCGTCGGGCGGGTGCAGGCCCGGCAGCACGCCCTTCTCCCGCTCCGGCGCGGCGGCGACGGGCAGGCCGGCCCGGCGCCAGGCGACGAAGCCGCCCGCCACGTCGCCGGCCCCGGCGTGACCGAGGTCGAGGAGCGCGGCCGCGGCGAGGCTCGACGAGTAGCCGTCGGTGCAGAGGAGGATCAGGCGGCGCGCCGCGGCATGGGGGTTGTGCCAGCCGCTCGTCGGGTCGACGCGCCACTCGAGGACGGTGCGCGGGAGGTGGAGCGAGCCCGGGACGATGCCGTCGCGCCGGCGGTCGTCGTCGCAGCGGATGTCGACGACGAGGACGTCACCGGCGGCCGCCCGCGCGTGCGCCTCGGCCGGCTCGAGCCGCTCGATCCGCGCCCGCGCGGCGGCGAGGAGCTCGGCGATCGTCAATAGCTGAAGACCGTCGCCGGCCCCGCCCCGACCCACTCCCACATCGGCGTCGCGCCCGCGAGGCGCGCGTTCGGGACGAGCTCGGCGCCGTCCAGGCCCCGCGCGGTGACGCAGATCGGGCACGCGAGCAGCTCGCCGCCCTTCTCGGCGACCTGCGCGAAGAGCATCTCGATCGGGGGGCAGCCGTCGCAGGCGACGCCGACCGCGTGGCCCGGCAGCGCGAGGCGGACGGCCTCCTTCGTCAGGAAGAACGCGACGGGACGTCCCGCGTCGAGCGCCGCGTCGCCGACGAGGAACGCGATCATCACGCGCTCGGGATCCTCGAGGCCCGTCGCGAGGTTGATGAGCACCTTGTCGCCGTCCGCCATCTCGTCTCCCTTCGTGGTGGGCCGTCAGCGTTCCAGATCACCTGCTCCCGGGGCCGAATACACTTCTCCGCATGGCGACGACGACCGCAGCGCCACCCGCCCTCGACCCGCTCGACTTCCTGGCGCTCGACGCGCTGCTCGACGACGAGGAGCGGCAGATCCGCGACACCGTCCGGCAGTTCGTCCGCGAGCGCGTGGTGCCGGAGGTGGGCGACTGGTTCGAGCAGGGGATCCTGCCGCGGGAGCTCGTGCAGGAGGTCGCAGGGCTCGGCCTCTTCGGGATGCACCTCGAGGGCTACGGCCTGCCGGGGGCGAGCGCGGTCTCGTACGGTCTGGCCTGCCTCGAGCTGGAGGCGGGCGACAGCGGCGTCCGCAGCCTCGTCTCGGTGCAGGGCTCGCTCGCGATGTACGCGATCTGGCGCTGGGGCTCCGAGGAGCAGAAGGAGCGCTGGCTGCCCGCGATGCACCGCGGCGAGGCGATCGGGTGCTTCGGGCTGACCGAGCCCGACGCCGGCTCCGATCCGGGCACGATGCGCACGCACGCGCGGCGCGACGGCTCCGACTGGATCCTGAACGGCGCCAAGATGTGGATCACGAACGGGTCGATCTCGGACGTCGCGGTCGTGTGGGCGCGTACCGAGAGCGGCGAGATCCGCGGCTTCCTCGTCGAGAAGGGCATGCAGGGCTTCACGACGCCGGACATCCACAAGAAGATCTCGCTCCGCGCGTCGATCACCTCCGAGCTCGTCCTCCAGGACGTCCGCGTCCCGGCCGACGCGATGCTCCCCGAGGTCTCGACGCTCCGCGGGCCGCTCTCCTGCCTCAACGAGGCGCGCTACGGGATCGTCTGGGGCGCCGTCGGCGCCGGCCGCGCCTGCTTCGAGGCCGCGCTCGCGTATGCGAAGGAGCGGATCGTCTTCGGCAAGCCGATCTCCGCCTACCAGCTGACCCAGCAGAAGCTCGCCGAGATGGCGCTCGAGGTGAACCGCGCCTCCCTCGTCGCGCTCCACGTCGGCCGCATGAAGGACCTGGGCACGGTTCGGCCCGAGCACGTCAGCCTCGGCAAGATGGGCAACGTCCGCGGCGCGATCGAGGTCGCCCGCTCCGCGCGCACGATCCTCGGTGCGAACGGTGTCACGCTCGAGTACCCCGTGATCCGCCACGTCAACAACCTCGAGTCCGTCCTCACCTACGAGGGCACGCACGAGGTGCACACGCTCGTCGTCGGCCAGGCGCTGACCGGCGAGAACGCGTTCGGCCGCGGCTAGGAGCTCTGGGAGCGGGTTGCGCGGTCGATC
>DASTKY010000057.1:0-2818 GCA_035715495.1 Gaiella sp.
CCCGAGCCGCAGGAGCCGGAGCGGGGGGCGGACGGCCGTCGTCACTCGTGACACCGTGTCACAAACGCGGCGGGACGACAGGGACCATGGGCGCCGACCGCGGTCTCGGCCGGACGTGCCCTTCCTTCACGCCGAGCGGGGATCGCGGAGACGATTCGACGAGAGGAGACACATGGCCCTCACCAAGGAAGCGAAGCAGGAGTTGATCTCCAAGCACGGGGCATCGGACCAGGACACCGGCTCGACCGAGGTCCAGGTGGCGATGCTCACGCGCCGCATCAACGAGCTGACGGAGCATCTCCGGACGCATCCGAAGGACCACTACTCGCGACGCGGGCTGCTCAAGCTCGTCGGGCGCCGGCGGCGGTTCCTCGACTACCTGCAGCGCAAGGATCTCGAGGGCTACCGGGCCCTCATCAAGGAGCTCGGGCTGCGCCGCTAGGGCGCGGGCGGGCAGACGGAGACGGGAGGTGGACGTTTGATCGAGCTTCGCACCGCGGAGCTGGCTCAAACCTCCACCTTCCGCCGCATCGCACGACGGAAGGGATAGGAAACCGAGAATGAGCACCATCAGCACCGGGCGAGAGGCCACGGTCTCCGTCGACGTGGGCGCAACGGAGTTGCGCTTCGAGACGGGCAAGCTCGCCAAGCAGGCGGACGGCGCGGTCGTCGTCCGCAGCGGGGACACGATGATCCTCGCCACCGCGGTCGGCCGTCAGGACCAGCGGCCCGACGCCGACTTCTTCCCGCTCACGGTCGACGTCGAGGAGCGGATGTACGCCGCGGGGAAGATCCCGGGCGGGTTCTTCAAGCGCGAGGGCCGCGCCACCGAGCGCGCGACGCTCACCGCGCGGATGATCGACCGCCCGATCCGGCCGCTCTGGCCGAAGGGCTTCAAGAACGAGGTGCAGGTCATCTGCACCGTCCTCTCGGCCGACATGGTCGTGCCGCACGACATCCTCGCCATCAACGGCGCGTCCGCCGCGCTCGCGATCTCGCCGCTGCCGTTCCTCGGCCCGGTCGGCGCCGTGCGCATCGCGCGGCTCGAGGGCGAGCTGATCGTCAACCCGACGTACCAGCAGATGGACGAGTCCTCGCTCGATCTCATCGTCGTCGGCACCCGCGAGGCGCTGACGATGATCGAGGCGGGCGGCGACCAGGTGCCCGAGGAGACGATGCTCCAGGCATTCGAGGTCGCGCACGGCGAGATCGTGCGCATCTGCGACGCGATCGAGGAGCTCGCCCGTGAGGTCGGCAAGCCGAAGTGGATCGACGTCGAGCTCAACGCCGAGCTCGCGACCCGTCAGGGCGAGGCGATCGCCCGCCGGATCGCCGAGCACGGGATCCAGGACGCCGTCGAGATCGTCGACGAGCTCCTCGCCGAGGAGGCGCCCGCGATCACGATGGAGTCCGGCGAGGAGGACATCGTCCGCGAGCTGCAGGTCCGCAACGGGCTCAAGATGCTCCTCGAGACGAAGCGCCTCGAGGTCGTCGAGAACGCCGTGCGCGCCCAGTTCGAGGACGACCTGCGGGCGCTCACCGACGCCGAGCAGGACTCGAAGGAGCTCAAGAGCCGCAAGCGCGACATCCTCTACGGCCGCATCATCGAGGAGGTCCAGCTCCCGTTCCCGGTCGCCGAGGGCGTCGAGCACGCGAAGGACACGATCACGCGGTCGTACGTGAAGAAGGCCGCAGACGCGATCTACAAGGACCTGGTCCGCAAGAAGATCGCGATCGACAAGCGCCGGCCCGACGGGCGCGGCACCGAGGAGATCCGGCCGATCTCGACCGAGGTGGACGTCTCGCCGCGGACGCACGGCTCGGCGCTCTTCACGCGCGGGCAGACGCAGATCCTGACGCTCTGCACGCTCGGCACCGCGAAGGAGCAGCAGCGGATCGACGACCTCTCCACGGAGATGGAGCGCCGCTACATCCACCACTACAACTTCCCGCCGTACTCGGTGGGCGAGACCGGCTTCATGCGCGGCCCGAAGCGCCGCGACATCGGCCACGGGGCGCTCGCACAGCGTGCTCTCGAGGCGGTCATCCCGCCGCTCGAGGACTTCCCGTACACGATCCGCCTCGTCTCGGAGACGCTCGAGTCGAACGGCTCGTCGTCGATGGGGTCGGTCTGCGGCTCGACGATGTCCCTCATGCACGCGGGCGTGCCGATTGCGGCCCCTGTCTCGGGCATCGCGATGGGCCTCGTCAAGGAGGGCGACGACCACGTCGTGCTGACCGACATCCAGGGAGCGGAGGATCACCTCGGCGACATGGACTTCAAGGTCGCCGGCACCGCCGAGGGCATCACGGCCCTCCAGATGGACATCAAGATCACCGGCGTCACGCAGGAGATCATGCGGTCGGCGCTCGACCAGGCGAAGCGGGCACGCGTCGCGATCCTCGAGAAGATGGCCGAGGCCATCGCCGAGCCGCGCACCGAGCTCGCGGGCCACGCGCCGCGCATCTCGACGATCCAGATCAACCCGGACTTCATCGGGATGGTCATCGGCAAGGGCGGCGAGACGATCCGCTCGCTCGAGGCCGACTACGACGTCCAGATCGACATCGAGGAGGACGGGACGATCCTCGTCTACGCCACCGAGGGGACGAACGCCGACGCGGCGATCTCGGCCATCGCGGCGATGACGAAGGAGCCCGAGGTCGGCGACACGTACACGGGTCGCGTCGTCAAGACGACCGACTTCGGCGCGTTCGTCGAGCTGAAGAAGGGGACCGACGGCCTGCTCCACGTCTCGAACGTCGGGCCGGGCCGCGTTGCCCACATCGAGGACGTGATGTCGCGCGGCGACGTCCT
>DASTKY010000058.1:0-10729 GCA_035715495.1 Gaiella sp.
GCCTCGGACTCGAGCGCGTCGAGGTGCGAGAGGCGGACGAGGCGGTCGGTCGTGCTCACGAGGCGTGCAGGCCGCATTCGGTCTTGCCGGTGGCCGCCCAGCGGCCCTCGCGGCCCTGACCCGGCCGGGTGCAGTGCGTGCAGCCGATCGAGGCGTAGCCGCGCTCGTGCAGCGGGTTGACGGGGAGGCCGCGGGTGCGGATGTACGCCCAGACGTCGTCGTCGCTCCAGTCGGCGAGCGGGCTCGCCTTCCAGAGCTCGTGGCGCTCGTCCCAGCCGAGCTTCGCCGTCTGCGCCCGGCTCGGCGCCTGGTCGCGCCGGACGCCGGTGATCCAGCCGTTCAGCCCCGAGAGCGCTTCGCCGAGCGGCCCGAGCTTGCGGATCGAGCAGCAGAGGTCGGGGTTCCGCTCCCAGAGGGCGTCGCCGTGCACGGCCGCCTGGCGGCCGAGCGACGGGCCCTCGTAGACCTCGATCCGGATCCCGTAGCGCTGCTCCAGCTCTCGCCAGAGGGCGTAGGTCTCGGGGAAGAGGACGTGCGTGTCGAGGGCGAAGACCCGCGCCTTCGGCTGCCGCTCGAGGAGCATGTCGAGGAGGACCGTCTCCTCCTTCTGGAACGAGCACGCGAGCGCGACGTCGGGGTGCAGCGCCTCGAGCGTCGCGTCGAGGACCTGCTCCGCCGACAGGGTCTCCACGTCGGCCGTGCCGACGAGCTCCGCGACGTCCCGATCCACGCGCGCAACGGTACCACTCATGAGCAACGCTTATCCCTGAAATTAGCTCTATGACGAGAGCCGAGCCGCTCCTCCCGCGCCCACCGCCGTGCGTAGTCTGGCGCCGTGGACGAGCTGGCCGGAGGCATCCGCCGCGTGACGCTCCCGCTGCCGCAGCGCCCGGGGCACGTCCACGCCTACGTCCTGCCCGGCGACGACGGCTGGACGGTGGTCGACACGGGGCTGGGGCTTCCCGACGCCACGGAGCGCTGGGGCGCGGAGCTCGCCGGGCTGCCGGGCGGGATCGCGCGGGTCTTCGTCACGCACTTCCACCCCGACCACGTGGGCGCCGCGGCGGACGTGGCCGCGCTGACCGGCGCGCCCGTCCTGCAGGGGCGGCTGGACTACGAGCAGTGCGAGCTCGTCTGGGGCGGCGAGGAGTGGTCGGACGTCCTCGCGGAGTGGTTCGGCCGCCACGGCGTCCCCGCCGGCGTGACCGACGAGCTGATCGGCCAGGGGGCGCTCTACAAGCCGTTCATCCGCTTCCAGCCCGACCCGGCGCCCCTCGAGGCCGGCGACGACGTCGGCGGCTGGCGCACCGTCGCCGCCCCCGGGCACGCGGACGGGCAGCTGATGCTGCTCCGGGACGGCGTGCTCGCGGCCGGCGACCACCTGCTCGACCCGATCACCCCGACCGTCGGGCTCTGGCCCGAGAGCCGGCCCGACCCGCTCGCCGACTACCTCCGGGCGCTCGAGGAGACGATCGCCCTCGAGCCGACGCTGGCGCTCCCGGGGCACGGCGAGCCCATCGAGGATCCGGTCGGCCGCGCCCGCGCGCTCCTCGCGCACCACGTCGAGCGGCTCGAGCGGACGGCGGCCGCGCTGGGCGAGGACCCGTCCACCGCGTACGAGGTCTCGTTCGCGCTCTTCGGCGACGACCTCAAGCCTGCGGCCCGGCGCTTCGCGGTCGCCGAGACGCTCTCCCACCTCGAGCACCTCGTCCTCCACGGCGGGGCCGGTCGCCGCGAGTCCGACGGAGGCGTGACCTATACTTCCGCCTGAGTGGACGGCGAGCTTCCGCCCAGTACCTGCGCCCCGGGCAGCGGGGCGACCCCCTTCCGTAGAGGCGCGCGATGAGTGACGTGACGCGCATCGTCGTGGTGCTCGCGCTCGTGCTCCTGAACGCGATCTTCGTCGCGGCCGAGTACGCGCTCGTGACCGCGCGCCGTGCGCGGCTCGAGGAGCGCGCCGCCGAGGGGAGCCGCGCCGCGCGCACGGCGCTCGAGACGATGGACCAGCCCGTGCGGTTCATCTCGACCGTCCAGGTCGGGATCACCGTCGTCGGGATCGCCCTCGGTTCGATCGGCGAGCCGCTCGTCTCCCGCTACTTCGACTTCCTCCCACGCGGCGTCGCCTTCGTGATCTCGTTCGCCGTCCTCACCTACCTCAGCGTCGTGCTCGGCGAGCTCGTCCCGAAGGCGGTCGCCCTGCAGCGGGCGGAGATGCTCGCCGTCGCGCTCGCGGTGCCGATCGACGCGCTCTCCCGCGCGTTCAGCCCCGTCGTGTGGGTGCTCCAGCACTCGGCGAACGCCGTCCTGCGCCTGCTGCGCGTGAAACCGGCGCCGGCCGGGATGATCGCGTTCACGCGTGACGACATCCGCCACTCGGTCGCCGCCGCGGAAGACGTCGGCGAGATCGAGACCGCCGAGGAGGAGATGCTCTACAAGGTCTTCGACTTCGCGGAGAAGGAGGCGGCGGACGTCATGGTCCCGCGGCCGGACGTCGTCGCGCTCTCGATCGACCTCGCCCCCGAGGAGGCGCTGCGGCTCGTCCTCGACTCGCCCTACACGCGCTACCCCGTCTACCGCGAGTCGCTCGACGACGTGCTCGGGATCCTCCACATCCGCGCCCTCGTCTCCGCGCTCAACGACCACACGCTCGCCGAGGTCGCGCTCGAGGAGCTGCTCCGCCCAGCCTACGTCGTGCCGGAGACGAAGGACCTCGGCGCCCTGCTCGCGGAGTTCCGCAAGACGAACCAGCACATGGCGGTCGTCGTCGACGAGTACGGCGCGATGGCCGGGATCGTGACGCTCGAGGACGTGCTCGAGGAGATCGTCGGCGACATCGAGGACGAGTTCGACCTCCCCGACGAGTCGGTCGAGCGCGTGAGCGAGACGACGATCCGGATCGACGGCTCGTTCACGATCGACGACTTCAACGAGCAGTTCCAGACGGAGCTCGACACGGACGACTTCCACACCGTCGCGGGCTACGTGTTCGGGCACCTGGGGCGCGCCGCGCAGGTGGGCGACGAGGTGGCGGAGGGCCGCCTCGCCTTCCGCGTGCTCGAGACGAGCGGCACCCGGATCCAGCGGCTCGAGGTCGAGTTCCTGCCGCAGGCGCCGCGCGTCGGGGCCGACGACACGCCCGAAGCCGCGTAGGGACCCGCCTCCCTGCGGCAGGCCCCGAGCTCACCTCTCCGTCACCGCGACTTCGCGCTCTACGTCGCGGCCGCCGTGGCGACCGCCGTCGCGGTGGAGATGGCGTTCGTCGCGATCGGCTGGCAGGTCTACGAGATCCACCGCGACCCGCTCGACCTCGGGATCGTCGGCCTCGCGATGTTCCTGCCGCTGCCGCTGCTCGCGCTCCCGGCCGGCCACCTCGCCGACCGGTACCCGCGGCGGACGATCCTCGCGCTCTCGGTCGGCCTCGACGCCGTCGTGGCCGTCGGCCTCCTCGCCGTGACGCGCTCGGGCGCGAGCGAGACCTGGCCGTTCTTCGCGCTCGCGTTCGGCACGGGCGTCGCCTCCGCAATCGGCGCGCCGGCCGGGCGGGCGCTGACGCCCTCGCTCGTCCCCGAGTCGATGCTCGTCCGCGCGCTCGCCCAGCGCTCCGTAGCGCTCCAGCTCTCCGTGATCGGCGGCCCCGCGCTCGGCGGCCTGCTCTTCGCGATCCGGCCGGAGCTCGTCTACGCGGCCTCGGCGGTGTGCTCCCTGCTCGCGCTCGCCGCCGTGCTCGCGCTGCGCTCCGGCCGCGACGGCGTCGGGACGGGCTCGCCCGACCTTCGCAGCCTGCTCGGCGGGGTGCGCCTCGTGCGGCGGACGCCGGTGCTGCTCGGCGCGATCTCCCTCGACCTCTTCGCCGTCCTCTTCGGCGGCGCGGTGGCGCTCCTCCCGATCTTCGCGAAGGACGTGCTCGAGGTCGGCCCGGCGGGCCTCGGCGTGCTCCGCGCGGCGCCGGCGGCCGGCGCCCTCGTCGCGGCCGCCGTGCTCGTCCGGCGCCCGATCCACCGGCACGCGGGCCGGACGCTCCTGATCGTGGTCGCCCTCTACGGCCTCACGATCGTCGTCTTCGGGCTCTCGGAGACGATGTGGCTCTCGCTGCTCGCGCTCGCGGCGGGCGGCGGCGTCGACATGGTGAGCATGGTGCTGCGCCAGACGATCCTCCCGCTCGTCACGCCCGACGAGCTGCGCGGGCGGGTGAACGCCGTCGAGATGGTCTTCATCAGCGCCTCGAACGAGCTCGGCGCCTTCGAGTCCGGCGTCGCCGCCGCGCTCGTCGGAGCGGTGCCGGCGGTGGTGATCGGCGGGGTGCTGACGGTCGGCGTCGCCGTCGTCTGGACGAGGCTCTTCCCCGACCTCGCCCGCGTCGACCGCCTGGACGACCTGCGCCCGACCTAACGACGCGCGGTCGCCAGCAGCGCGTCCGCGCCGACGCCCCGGAGCGACGCGTCGAGCAGCTCGACCGGGTGCAGGGCGGGGAGGGGCCGGCCGGCCCGGCCCAGCGCCTGGGCGACCTGGACGAGGCAGCCCGGGTTGGCGCTCGCGTACGCGTCCGCGCCGGTCGCGAGCACGTGGCCCGCCTTGCGGTCGCCGAGGTCGCGAGCCGCCTCCGGCTGCACGACGTTGTAGATCCCCGCCGAGCCGCAGCAGAGGTCCTGCTCGGCCGGCTCGACGACGGTGAGGCCGGGGATGCGCTCGAGGAGCGGCCGCCACGCGGCCGGGAGCCGCTGGGCGTGCCGGAGGTGGCAGGAGTCCTGGTAGGCGACCGTCAGCTCGAGCGGCGCGAGCCCGGGGAGCTCGGCGTCGCGGAGCGCCTCGGTCACGTCGACTGCCGGGAACGCGTGCTCCTTCAGATGCGAGCCGCACCCGGACGCGTTGACGACGACCGTGTCGACGCCCTCGAAGCTCGCGCGGAGGCGGTCGGTCAGGCGCTTCGACTCGGCCGCCCGGCCCGCGTGCGCCGAGAGCGCCCCGCAGCAGCCCTGGGACGGTGCGACCACCTCGTGGCCGGCGGCGGCGAGCACGCGCGCCGTCGCCGTGTTGACGTCGCCGAAGCAGACGGACTGGACGCAGCCGGTGAGCAGGCCGACGCGACCCCGTGGGCCTTCGACGCTCGGAGGGGTCACCGCCGCCGGGCGCTCGCTCGAGCGCCAGCGCGGCGCGAGCTCGAGCATCGGTCGCGCCCAGCCGGGCGAGGGCAGCGCGCGGCCGAGCGGCGCGAGGCGGAGCGCCCAGCGCATCCGCCGCGGGTACGGGAGCGTCGCGAAGAGGAGGCGGCGCTGCAGGCGCTCCGAGCGCGGCCGCCGGTGCTCGTCCTCGACCACCTGGCGCGTCTCCTCGATCAGGCTGTCGTACCGGACGCCCGAGGGGCAGCTCGAGAGGCACGCCATGCAGCCGAGGCAGCGGTCGAAGTGCTCGACGACCGTCGGGCTCAGCCGCAGCGTGCCCTCGGCCGTCTTCTCCATCAGCTGGATCCGGCCGCGCGGCGAGTCCATCTCCTCGCTCCAGAGGACGTACGTCGGGCACGTCGGCAGGCAGAAGCCGCAGTGGACGCATGCCCGGGTCAGCTCGGGGATCACGCGAGCACGCCCTTGGGGTCGAGCCGGGCCGCGAGCGCGCGGTGGAGGCCGCGCGCGGCCGCCGAGGGCACGCCGCCGACGCGGTGCGGGACGTAGGCGATCCCGGCGGCGGGCCGCACGACCGCCTCGTCGAGCGTCGTCAGCACGTTGGCAAGGTCGGCGGGCGCGAAGCGGGCGCGGCCGAGCGCCCGTCCCTGGCGCTCGCGCGCCTCGTCCCAGACGGCGTCGTCGGCGACCGCCCCGCCGACGAGCGCCGAGGCCGCGTCGACCTGCTCGCGGACCGCTCGCTCCGAGCCCTCGAAGAGCACGGCGACGCGGCCGGGGTGGAGGACGTCCAGCGCGCTCGGCTCGAGCCGCGAGCGGCGCAGCTCGGCGACGACGCCCGCCGCCTCGTCCGTCTCGACGACGAGCGTGGCCGACGCGCGCGGGAGCGGGTGCAGGCGGAGGGAGGCACGGGCGATCAGCCCCAGCCGGCCCTCGGAGCCGCAGACGAGCTTGCCCAGGTCGTAGCCGGCGACGTTCTTCACGACCTTCCCGCCCGAGCTCGCGACCGTCCCGTCGCCGAGCACGAGCGTGACGCCGAGCACGAGGTCGCGCGGCGTCCCGAAGCGGTGCGAGAGCGGCCCCGAGAGCCGAAGGGCAAGGCAGGCGCCGAGGGTCGGGTCGCCGGGCGGGTCGAGCGAGAGGCGCTGGCCCTCCGCCCGGAGGGCGGCCTGCAGGGCCGAGAGCCGGAGCCCCGCCTCCACCGTGCACGTCAGGTCGCCCGCCTCGTGCTCGAGCACCCGCGCGAGGCCGTCCGTCTCGAGGTCCGTCCCGATCCGAAGCCGTGTGCCGTCGGCGCTCGCCCGGGCGAGCAGCGCCGCCGCCTCGTCGACGGTGCCGGGCCGCATCAGAAGCGCTCGGCGAGCCCGAGCCGCTCGAGCGGGTGCGCGCGGTACGGGCCGGGCACCTCGCCGCAGAGGCGGGGCGTGGGGAGCACCTTGCCCGGGTTCGCGAGCCCGTCGGGGTCGAACGCGCGGCGGAGGCGCTCGAACGCCTCGAGGTCGCGCTCGGAGAACATCGACGGCATCGCGCACGCCTTGTCGACGCCGATCCCGTGCTCGCCCGTGAGCGACCCGCCCGCGTCGACGCACGCGGCGAGGATCGCGTCGGCGAGGCCCTTCGCGCGCTCGTACTCGCCCTCGACCGTGGCGTCGTAGAGCACGAGCGGGTGCAGGTTGCCGTCGCCGGCGTGGAAGACGTTGCCGACGCGGAGCCCGTGCTCCTCCGAGAGCTCGTCGATCCGCCGCAGCACGGCGGGCAGCTTCGTGCGCGGCACGACCCCGTCCTGCACGTAGTAGTCGGGCGACACGCGGCCCATCGCGGCGAACGCGCCCTTGCGGCCGCGCCAGAGGAGCGCCCGCTCGGCCGCGTCGCTCGCCGTCCGGAGCTCGAACGACCCGGAGGCGCGGCACAGCTCGCCGACGGCGGCGGTGTCCTCCTCGACCTGCGCGGTCACGCCGTCGAGCTCGACGAGGAGCACCGCGTCGGCGCCCTCGGGGTAGCCGGGGGCGTACGCGGCCTCGGCTGCCTGGATCGTGAAGCGGTCCATGATCTCCATCGCCGAGGGGAGGATCCCGGCGGCCACGATCCGCGAGACGGCGTCGCCCGCGGCGTCGACGCTCCGGAAGGCGGCGAGCTGCGTCACGACCAGCTCGGGCTGCCGGACGATCCGCAGCGTCACCTCGACGGCGATCCCGAGCGTTCCCTCGGAGCCGATGATCACCCCGAGCAGGTCGGGGCCGTCGTCCGCGTCGATGGACTTGCCGCCGAGGACGAGCAGCTCGCCGTCCGGGAGGACGACCTTCGCGCCCGTGACGTGGTTCACGGTGAACCCGTGCTTGAGGCAGTGCGCGCCGCCGGAGTTCTCGGCGACGTTGCCGCCGATCGTGCACACCTGCTGGCTCGAGGGGTCGGGCGCGTAGAAGTAGCCGTCCGCTGCGACCGCGCGGGTGACGTCGAGGTTCGCGACGCCCGGCTGCACGACGACGCGCTCGCTCTCGAGGTCGATCTCGAGGATCCGGTTGAGGCGGGCGAGCGAGATCACGAGCCCGTCCGCCACGGGCAGGGCGCCGCCGGAGAGCCCCGTGCCGGCGCCGCGCGCGACGAACGGGACGCCGTCGCGCGCGCAGAGCCGCACGACGGCCTGCACCTCCTCCGTCGAGCCAGGGAGCACGACGCACGCCGGCAGCGCGCGCCAGCCGGTCAGCCCGTCGCACTCGTAGGTCGCGAGGCGCTCCGGCTCGGTGATCACCTGGTCGTCGCCGACCGTCGCCCGGAGGTCGGCCACGAGCTGCGCAGCGAGCGGCACGTGCCGATCCTACTGCCGCGAGATCCGACAGCATCGATCATCGATGATCGCTCGATCGGATAGGGTCGCCCCCATGACCCTGCCCATCACCCGTCCCGGCAAGATCGTCTGCGTCGGGCTCAACTACAAGGACCACGCGGAGGAGCAGGGCGTCGACCTGCCGGCCGCGCCGCTCCTCTTCGCGAAGTTCACGACCTCCCTGATCGGGCCCGGCGAGCCGATCGTGATCCCCTCGCTCGTCACCAAGTGCGACTACGAGGCCGAGCTGGGCGTCGTCATCGGCAGCACCGTCCGCGGCGTCTCGAAGGAGAACGCGCTCGAGGCGGTCGCCGGCTACGTCGTCGCGAACGACGTCTCCGCGCGCGACCTCCAGTTCGCCGACGGCCAGTGGACGCGCGGCAAGTCGCCCGACACCTTCTGTCCGGTCGGCCCGCTCGTGCCGGCCTCCGAGGTCTCCGACCCGCACGCGCTCGGGATCCGGGCGATCCTCAACGGCGAGACCGTCCAGGACTCCTCGACCGCCAACCTCATCTTCGGGATCGACGAGATCGTGAACTACGTCACGCAGACGTCGACCCTCGAGGAGGGCGATCTGATCCTCACCGGCACGCCCGCCGGCGTCGGCGTCTTCAGCGACCCCCAGCGGCTGCTGCAGCCCGGCGACGAGATCACGATCGAGATCGACGGCCTCGGCTCGCTGACGAACCCGGTGATCGCCGAGACGTGAGCACCATCTCCCGCACCGTTCTGCGCGAGCAGGTGAAGGACATCCTGCTCCACCGGATCGTGAGCGGGGACCTGAAGCCGGGCGAGCGGCTCGTCGAGACGCGGATCGCGAACGAGCTCGGGACGAGCCAGGCGCCCGTCCGGGAGGCGCTGCGCGACCTCGAGCTCCTCCGGCTCGTCGAGTCGGAGCCGTTCCGGGGCGCGCGCGTCCGGGGCTTCGGCGAGGCGGAGCTGATCGAGGTCTATCCCGTGCGGGCCGTGCTCGAGGAGTTCGCGGCGAAGGAGGCGAGCAAGCACCTCGACGGCGACGTCTCGGTGCTCGAGGCGGAGCTCGGGGCGATGCGCGAGGCCGCGCGGCGCGGCGACATGAACCGCCTCGTCGAGCACGACATCGCGTTCCACCGGCTGATCGTCGAGTCGGCAGGGAACGCCGTCCTCGAGCAGTGCTGGAAGTCGCTCGGGGTCGAAGGTCGGATCACGATCTCGCTGTACGGGACGTACGTCGAGCCGCACGAGGCGGCCGAGCTGCACGTGCCGATCCTGGACGCGATCCGCACGGGCCCGCCCGCGGTCGCGGGCCGGGAGGCGCGGAAGCACGTCGAGGCCTTCGCGCGGATCGCCCGGAGCCGCGTCAAGGCCTCGAGCTCCGCCTGAGCGCGCGCGGCACCGGCACCCGCACCGCGCTCGCCGGGCTCTTCCTGGCCGCGCTCGCGCTCCGCCCGCAGATCGTCGGCGTCGGCCCGCTGATCGACGAGATCCAGGACGACCTGGGCGCCTCGCACGCCGTCGTCGGGCTGCTCGGCACGATCCCCGTGCTCTGCATGGGCATCTTCGCCCCGGTCGCGGGCTACCTCGGCGCGCTGCTCGGCACGCGGCGGGCGATGACGATCGCGCTCGCGCTGATCGGCGCCTTCGGGGTGCTGCGCGCGGTCGTGCCGAGCATCTGGCTCGTCGTCCTGCTCACGTTCCCGGTCGGGATGGGCATGGGGCTCGGGAACGCGCTTGCGCCCCTCGTCGTCCGCGAGACCGTGCCCGACCGCCCGGCGACGGGGACGGGGGTGTACACGACGGGGATCCAGCTCGGCTCGACGCTCGCCGCGGCGCTCGCCGTGCCGCTCGCCGCAGTGCTCGACGGCTGGCGCGGCGCGCTGATCGCGCTCTCGGTCGGCGCGTGCGTGGTGACGATCGCGTGGGTCGTGCTCGAGCGCGACGGCGAGGCCCACGAGCGGCCCGCGAGGCTCATGCCGCGGCTCCCCTGGCGGTCGCGCACCGCGTGGCTCCTCGTCGGGATCTTCGGCTCGATGGCCTCGGCCTACTACGGCCTCAACGCGTGGCTGCCGGACGCGTACGGCGAGCGCGGGTGGAGCGACGAGTCCGCGGGGATCCTGCTCGCCGCGATGAACCTGACGGCGATCCCCGCGTCGTTCGTCGTGCCGTGGCTCTCCGACCGCCACGGCGGCCGCCGGCCGTGGCTCACCGTGATGAGCCTCTTCTTCGTGACCGGGGGCGTCGGCCTCGTCGCCCTTCCGGCGGCGGGGTACCTCTGGGCGCTCCTCGCCGGGATCTCGCAGGGCGGGATGTTCGCGCTCGTGATGACGCTCCCGCTCGACCTCGAAGAGCGGCGCGACCGGGTCGCGGCGCTCGTCGGCCTGATGCTCGGGGTCGGGTACACGATCGGCGCCGTGTCGCCGTTCGTGCTCGGCGGCGTGCGGGACGTGACCGGCTCCTTCGACGCCGTGCTCTGGGTCTGCGCCGGCTTCCTCGCGCTGCTCGTGGTGCTCGTGCAGCTCCTGCCGCGCCGGGCGACGGCGGGTGCCGCGCGCGCCTAGGCGCCGGGCGGGTAGATCCGGTCGGCGTAGTCCGTGACCATCCGGGCGGCGGAGAACTGCGGGCCGTTCGTCTTCAGCGACGCCCGCACCATTGCGAGCCATCGGCGCGGGATCCCGTCCTCGTCGCGGTCGTGGAAGAGGGTGATCACCTGCTGCTCGAGCAGGTCGTACAGACCGTGCGCATGGCGGGCGTCCTGCGCCGCCGGGTCCTCGTCCTCCGGGCCGCCGTCGATCTCCCAGCCGTTGCGCCCGTC
>DASTKY010000059.1:0-7677 GCA_035715495.1 Gaiella sp.
GATGTCGGTCACGTTCATCCGGTGCGTGAGATCCCGCCCGTCGAGGCGCGCGACCTGGTGGTACCGGGAGACGAGAACGGCGGTGTTCCCGTAGACCTCGGGGTCGATCTCCTCGTACGTGAACTCGTCGATCTCGTACGGGCCGGACGCGGCTTCGAGGAACGCCGCCCGGTCGAGCTGGCCGGCAGCGCCCTGGAGCGTGAACTCCGACGCGAGCAGGCGCTCGAGCCGGTCGACGTCGTGCTCCGAGACGGCCCGCGCCAGGTCGTGGGCGAGCTCGACGAGCTCGTGGGCGACCGCCACCGTCATGCGGTCTCGATCCTATCGGGCGCACCCGCGTCCTCGAAGGCGTAGCGGACGACCGGCTGCTTCGCCGCCTTCACCTCGTCGAGGCGGCGCACCGGCCGCGTCAGCGGCGCGTCCTTCAACGTCTCGGGCGAGGTCTCGGCCTCGGCCGCGATCGAGCGCATCGCCTCGACGAACTCGTCCAGGCGCTCCTTCGTCTCCGTCTCGGTCGGCTCGATCATCAGCGCCTCGGGCACGACGAGCGGGAAGTAGATGGTCGGCGGGTGGATCCCGTGGTCCATCAGCCGCTTGGCGACGTCGAGCGCGGTGACCCCGTGCTCCCGCTTGAGCGTCCGGGCGGAGAGGACGAACTCGTGCATGCAGTGCCGGTCGTACGGGAGGTCGTAGACGTCACGCAGCCGCGCGAGGAGGTAGTTGGCGTTGAGCACGGCAACCTCCGACATCTCACGCAGCGCCGGCCCGTACGCGCGCATGAAGGCGTAGGAGCGGACGAAGACGCCGAAGGGGCCGGCGAAGCCCCGCACGCGGCCGATCGACTTCGGGCGGTCGTGGTCGAGGCGGTATCGGTCGTCCTCGCGGACGACGAGCGGCGCGGGGAGGAACGGCTCGAGCTCCGCCCGGACGGCGACCGGGCCGCCGCCCGGCCCCCCGCCGCCGTGCGGCTGGGAGAACGTCTTGTGGAGGTTGTAGTGGACGATGTCGAAGCCCATGTCGCCCGGGCGCGAGAGGCCGACGACCGCGTTCAGGTTCGCGCCGTCGTAGTAGAGGAAGGCGCCCTGCGCGTGGAAGATCCGGGCGACCTCCTCGATCCCCTCGTCGAAGAGACCCAGGGTCGAGGGGTTCGTCAGCATCAGGCCGGCGGTGCGCTCGTCGACCTTCGCGCGCAGGTCGTCGAGATCGAGGTTCCCGCGGTCGGTCGTCGCGACCTTCGCGAGCTCGAAGCCCGCCATGGTCACGCTCGCCGGATTCGTGCCGTGCGCGGTGTCGGCCGTGACGATCACGTTCCGGCCGGGCTCGCCGCGGTCCGCGAACGCGGCCCGCATCAGCATCAGCCCGGTCAGCTCGCCCTGCGAGCCCGCGGCTGGCTGGAGGGTGACGGCGGGGAGGCCCGCCACCTCGGCCAGGATCTGCTGGAGCTCCCACATCAGCTGGAGCGCACCCTGCGCGCCGTCGTCCTCCTGCAGCGGGTGGAGGTCGCGGAAGCCGGGGAGCCCGACGACGCGCTCGTTCACCCGCGGGTTGTGCTTCATCGTGCAGCTCCCGAGCGGGTAGAAGCCCGTATCGATCCCGAAGTTGCGGTCGGCGAGCGCCGTGAAGTGGCGGACGATCTCGTTCTCGGGCACCTCGGGGAGGCGCGGCGGCTCGCGGCGACGGAGGTCCTCCGGCACCTCGGGCACCGGCAGGTCATGGGACGGGACGCGTCCCGCGCGGCGCCCCGGCCGCGACTTCTCGAAGATGAGGTCCATCAGGCCGTCACCTCCTGGAGGACGTCGGCGAGGCGGTCGATCTCGGCGGGGGTGCGCTTCTCCGTGAGCGCGACGAGCAGGACGTCGTCCAGGCCGGGGTAGTCGCGCCCGAGCGCGTAGCCGGGGTGCACGCCGTGCTCGCGGGCGCGCGCGACGACGTCGCGGGCCGGGATCGGCGTGCGGAACGCGACCTCCTTGAACGTCGGGCGGTCGAACGCGAGCGGGAGGCCGACGCGCTCCTTCGCATAGCCGGCGAGCGCGAGGCACGACTCGCCGAGCTCGCGGAGGCCGGCAGGCCCGAGCCAGCACAGCGTCATCAGCCCGGCGAGTGCCAGGAGCGTCTGGTTCGTCGTGATGTTCGAGGTCGCCTTCTCGCGCCGGATGTGCTGCTCGCGCGTCTGGAGCGTCAGCACGAAGCCGCGTCTCGCCTCGAGGTCGGTCGTCTCGCCGACGATCCGACCCGGCATCCGCCGGATGAACTCCTGCCGCGCGGCGAGGAAGCCGTAGTGCGGGCCGCCGTAGCTCTGGTAGTTCCCGATCGACTGGCCCTCGCCGATCGCCATCGCGCACCCGTAGGCGCCCGGCGCCTCGAGGACGCCGAGCGAGGCGAGGTCGACGTGCGCCACCGGGAGCGCGCCGCCCTCCGCCGCGGCCGCCGCGAGCTCGGGCGCGGGCTCGAGGCACCCGAAGGCGTTCGGCTGCTGGAAGATCGCGATCGCCGCGTCGGCGGCAGCCTCGGCGAACCGCGCGGGATCGGTCGTCCCGCCGTCGTGCGCGACCTCGACGACCTCCATCCCGAAGCCCGGCGCGTAGGTCTTCACGACCTGGCGCACCATCGGATGGAGGGCCTCCGCGAGGACGATCCGCTCGCGGCCGGTATGGGCGCGTGCGATGAAGCACGCGTCGGCGGCGACCGTCGTGCCGTCGTAGCCCGAGGCGTTCGAGACGTCCATCCCCGTCAGCTCGCAGATCGCCGTCTGGTACTCGAAGATCGCCTGGAGGACGCCCTGGCTCATCTCGGGCTGGTACGGCGTGTACGCGGTCAGGAGCTCGCCGCGGGCGAGGAACGCGTCGACGAGCGCCGGCACGTAATGGTCGTAGATCCCCATCCCGAGGAAGCTCAGCTCGCGGCTCGTGTCGGCGTTGCGCGCCGCGAGCTCGGCGAACTTCCGGACGAGCTCGGACTCCGGCAGGGCGGGCGGGACGTCGAGCTCGCCCTCGAAGCGGACTCCTTCGGGGACCTGCTCGAAGAGCTCGTCCAGCGAGGCGACGCCGATCGCCTCGAGCATCGCCTCGCGGTCGTCGTCGGTGAGCGACAGGTAGCTCACTGCTCGGCGACGTGCGCGCGGTACGCCTCGGGGTCGAGCAGCGCGTCGACCTCCGACGCGTCGGCGAGGCGGATCCGGACGAGCCAGCCCGCTCCGTACGGGTCCTCGTTGATCGTCTCCGGCTCGTCGACCGCCTTCTGGTTCACCTCGAGCACCTCGCCGGACAGCGGCGCGATCACGTCCGAGACTGCCTTGACCGACTCGACCTCGGCGTACGCCGCGTCCTTGGCGACGGACGCGCCGACGTCGGGGGCCTCGAAGTGGACGAGCTCGCCGAGCGCGTCCTGCGCGAACCACGTGATCCCGAGCACGGCCTCCTCTCCGTCGACCCGGGCCCAGTCGTGCTCGGCGTGGTAGCGGAGGTCGTCGGGGTAGCTCTCGGTGCTCACGCAGGCTCCTTCCGGTAGATCGGCTTGGCGACGGTGCGGGCGCGGCGCGGCCGGCCGCGGACGTCGATGACCAGCTCCGTGCCCGGGGCGGCCCGTCCGGCGGGGACGTAGCCCATCCCGATGCCGACGTCGAGAGAGGGCGAGTGGGTGCCCGAGGTGACCTCGCCCCCGTCCTCGATCGCCATCCCCTGGCGTGGCACGGCCTTCTCCTCCATCACGAACGCGACCAACCGCCGCTCCGGCCCGTCGGCCTTGACGCGCCGGAGGGCGCCGACGCCGGTGAAGTCCTTGTCGAGCGCGCACGTCCAGGCGAGGCCCGCGGAGATCGCGTCGGTCTCCTGGGTGATGTCGTTGCCGTGCAGCGGGTAGCAGACCTCGAGCCGGAGGGTGTCGCGCGCTCCGAGGCCGCAGGGTGTGACGCCGGCCCCGAGGACCGCGTCCCAGAGGGCCGCGCCGTCCTCCGCCGGGCAGAGGAGCTCGACGCCCTGCTCGCCGGTGTAGCCGGTCCGGCAGACCATCGCCTCGAGCCCGAGCACCTCGCCCATCGCGTGCGTGAAGGGGGGCGCCTCGGGGAGCCGCAGCCGTTCGAGCGCGTGCGGCCCCTGCACGGCGACGAGCGCGTACTCGTCGGAGGCGTCGCGCACCTCCGTTCCCCGCTGCTCGCGATCCTTGAGCCAGGCATACGCGTCCTCGCGGTTGCCCGCGTTGACGACGAGGAGGAAGTGGCACGGGCCGATGCGGTAGACGATCAGGTCGTCGACGATCCCTCCTTGCTCGTTCGTCAGGAGGGTGTACTGGGCCTCGCCGTCGGCGAGCTTGCCGAGGTCGTTCGAGAGCAGCGACTGGAGGAACGCCTCGGTCGTCGGCCCCTCGACGTGGAGCTGCCCCATGTGCGAGACGTCGAACGCCCCGGCGTCCGCGCGCACGGCGAGGTGCTCGGGAATCACCCCCTCGTACTGCACCGGCATCTCCCAGCCCGCGAACGGCACCAGGCGCGCGCCCGCGGCGACGTGACGGTCGTAGAGCGGCGTCCGACGGAGCGTCGCGTTCACGGCCGCGAGCCTAGCGCGCGCCGCCTGCACGGAGCGTTCGACGAGACGAGGGTGTGCGACGACGAAGTCGGCGCCTTCAGGGGTCTGCCCCGCCGCAGGCGGGGATCGAGCCGGCCGGCGAACGAGGGTCAGTCCTTGAGGAAGCTCGGGACGTCGATCTCGGCGTCGTCGGAGCGCGGGCGCGGGTCGAACCGCGGGACCGCCGCCTCGGAGGACGAGGAGCTCGCCGTCACCGCGACCGGCTCCGTCCGGCGTCGCCGCCCACGCCCGTCGCCGAACCCCGTGGCGATCACCGTGACACGGACGTCGTCGCCGAGCGACTCGTCGATCACGGCGCCGAAGATGACGTTCGCGTTCGGGTCCGCGTGGCTCGTGACGACCTCGGCCGCCTCGTTGACCTCGAAGAGCCCGATGTCCGCCGGGCCGGTGATGTTGAGGAGCACGCCGGTCGCGCCGTCGAGGGTCGTCTCGAGGAGCGGGGACGAGACCGCGGCGTTCGCGGCTGCCGTCGCGCGGCCCTCGCCGCGCGCGGAGCCGATCCCCATCAGGGCCGAGCCGGCGTCGCGCATGATCGTGCGCACGTCGGCGAAGTCGAGGTTGACGAGCCCGGGGACGGTGATCAGGTCGGTGATGCCCTGGACGCCCTGCCGGAGGATGTCGTCCGCCATCCGGAACGACTCGAGGATCGGCGTCGTCTTCTCGACGACCTGGAGCAGACGGTCGTTCTCGATCACGATCAGCGTGTCGACGCGGTCGCGGAGGTTCAGCGTCCCGACCTCGGCCTGCTCGGCGCGACGGCGGCCCTCGAACGCGAACGGCTTCGTGACGACGCCGACGGTGAGGGCCTCGAGCTCGCGACCCAGCTCGGCGACGACGGGCGCGGCGCCGGTCCCGGTGCCCCCGCCCTCTCCGGCGGTGACGAAGATCATGTCGGCGCCCTTGAGCGCCTCCTTCAGCTCGTCGCGGCTCTCCTGGGCGGCCGCGTGGCCGACCTCCGGGTTGGCGCCTGCGCCGAGCCCGCGCGTCGCCTTCGAGCCGATGTGGATCTTGACGTCCGCGTCCGTGTCGAGCAGCGCCTGGGCGTCGGTGTTCACGGCGATGAACTCCACGCCGGTGAGGCCGGACTCGACCATGCGGTTGACGGCGTTCGTGCCGCCGCCGCCGACGCCGACGACCTTGATGACTGCGAGGTAGTTGCCGTTCTGGGTGCTCATCGCGACCTGCCTGTCTCGACCTGTCCGAGGGTCAAGCTCTCGTCGAGCTTGGGAAGGGCTTCCGCAGCCCTGTTTCTAAGCCAGGGTAGGGATTCCTTGTCGACATTGTCAACGGAACCCTCAAGTCCCGCTGGAGGGGAAAGTCTCAGGCTCGACTTGAGAGTCGAGGGTTGCCGCCCCGGCGACGGGCCGGTGCGGGACGCTCACGTCGAGGTACTTCGTGCCGCGCGGGAGCATCGGGAGGATGCGGCCCGCGACGGCGAGCTTGAGGTCGACGTCCTTCGTGTCCCCCATCAGCAGCTCGAGCCCCGACCGCAGCCGGAGCGTGAGCTCGTCGGTCGTCGCGACCGAGACGACCCGGCTCGGGAAGGCGATCCCGGCGAGGGGCGCCACGGCGCCGACCGCCGTCCGCAGGTCGCCCTCGACGAGCGCCCCCGTGTCGAGGCGCACGTCCTTTCCGACCCAGATGCGCGCGAGCCCGGGCCGGTCGGTCCGCTGCGCGGGCCCCATCACGCGGCCACGCTCGGAGACGACGAACGAGTCGGCCCCCTGGCGCACGATCGCGACGGCGCGCTCGGGCACGACGGTGACGCGGAGCGTGTGCGGATAGGCGCGGTCGAAGGAGACCGCTGCGACGGTCGAGAGGCCGGAGACGTCGATCGTCGCCGCGTCGAGGTCGACGCCGAAGAGGCTGTCGCCGGTGTGGCCGTCGAGCGCGCGGCGCACCTGGCGCTGCACCTGCGCGTCGGCGCCGGTCACCTCGATCGTGCGGATCCCGAAGAGCGGGGTCTCGCGCGCCGCGAGGACGGCGAGCAGGATCCCGCCGAGCACGGCGAACGCGATCAGGAGCGAGCGGCTGGAGGGAACGAGCCGGCCGAGCTCTAGGCGATCACCCGACGCCGTACGCGGGAACGGGACGACGACGCTCTCCGTCCGCGCACGCTGCGGCTCGCTGCGCCCTGCTCGTCCCCTGCCTGCCACGCGACTCTCTTCTGCGCGCGACCGGGGTTTCCTAGCCGGTCCCCTCCCACGGGTCGCCGAGCACGACGACCTCCTGCTCGAGCTCCACGCCGAACTGCTCGCGCGCCCGACGCCGCGCCTCGGCGATCAGCGCGAGGCAGTCGGCGGTCGTCGCGCCGCCGGCATTCTCGATGAAGTTCGCGTGGCGCGGGGAGACGACGGCGCCGCCGACCCGGTGGCCCTTCAGCCCGCAGAGCTCGAGGAGCCTGCCCGCCCCGTCCGCACCCGGCGGGTTCTTGAAGACCGAGCCGAACGTCCGCTTGTTCGTCGGCTGCGTCGCCTTCCGGCGCGCGACGAGCTCCGCGACCTCGGCCTTGATCTCCGCCGGCGGCCGCGGTCGCAGGGCGTACTCGACGCGGGCTACGATCTCGCCCGGCCGGAGGCTCGACCGCCGGTACTCGAGGCCGAGCTCGGCAACCGTCCGCCAGCCCGGGCCGTCGGCGGTGACGACGAGCGCGCGCTCGAGGATCGCCGCCCAGTCGGAGCCGTAGGCGCCGGCGTTCATCCGAACGCCCCCGCCCGCCGTTCCGGGGATCGCGCACGCGAACTCGAGGCCGCCGAGGCCCGCGGCCCGCGCCCGGTGCAGGCATACGGCGTTCGCCGCGCCCCCGCCGGCGAGCAGCCGCTCCCCCGTGACGTCGACGTCCGCGAGCTCGCCCTCGAGGCGCACGACGAGCGCGTCGACGCCGGCGTCGGCGGCGAGGACGTTCGACCCGAGGCCGACCGCGATGCTCGGCAGGTCGCGTTCGCGCGCCCACGCCAGGGCGGCCGCGAGCGCGTCGACCGTCCGGACGCGCGCGAGGGCGCGCGCGGGGCCTCCCGTGCCGATCGTCGTCAGGCGCGCCAGCTGGACGCCCTCCTCGAGCTCGACGGTCATGCCGGCAGCCCCGCGACGATCGCGC
>DASTKY010000060.1:0-3355 GCA_035715495.1 Gaiella sp.
CCCGAGGAGGAAGAGCCCGAGCGCGACGACGAGCAGCCGCTCCTTGCCGAACCGGTCGCCCAGCTTGCCGAGGATGGGGGTCAGGACCGCCGCCGCGAGGAGGAACCCCGTCATCACCCACGTCACCCACGCGGTGGACGCCCCGAGCTCGCGCTGGAGCTCGGGCAGCGCCGGGACGACCATCGTCTGCTGGAGCGCGTAGGCCGCGGCGGCGAGCGTGAGCACGCCGAGCGTGAGGTTGTAGTGCTGGCGTGCCGCCGTCATTCGTTACGCAGTGTAACGACCACCTCGTCCCCTCCCGTGGACGTAGCATCGGCGGCCGTGCGAGCCGTCATCTTCTCCAACGTCCTGCCCGCGATCACCGGGCTCACCGCCGCGGCGCGGTCGGTCGGCGTCGAGCCCGTCGCGGTGCTCGGCCCGCGCAAGGCGCACGACGACGCGGTGGCCCGGCGCCGCGACGCCCTCCTCGGCGCCGCGCCCGAGGGGCTCGACCTGTGCTTCGTCGAGCGCAAGGCGGACCTCGAGCGCCTGGCCCGCGCGTACGAGCCCGACCTCGGCCTCTGCGGAGGGTATCCGTGGCTGCTCCCGCCCGAGGTGCTCGCGATCCCACGCCTCGGGGTCGTCAACACCCATCCGTCGCTCCTGCCCCGCCATCGCGGGCCGTTCCCGCTCGCGTGGGCCGTCCGCGAGGGCGACGAGGACTTCGGCCTGACCGTCCACCTCATGGACGAGAGCTACGACACCGGCCCGATCCTCGCGCAGGGCACGCGGCCGATGCCGGCGGACACGTCGCTCGCCGGGCTGGGGCCGGTCGTCGACGAGCTGGCTGCGGAGCTGGTGCCCACTGCGCTGCGCCGTGTGCTCGCCGGCGATCGGGGTGAGCCGCAGACCGACGCGGAGGCGACATACGCACCGCCGTTCGACGAGGACTACGCGGAGCTCGATCCCGCGCGTCCGCGGGCCGAGCTCGAGCGCCAGGTGCGGGCCTGGTCGACGATGTTCCGGCCCGTGGTCGTCGGGCCGGTCGCCACGGTCGAGGGGACGCGGCTCCGCGTCCTCGCGGCGAGTCTCGAGGATCCCGCCGATCCCTCCGCGCTGCGCCTCGACGCGGCCGACGGCCCGCTCTGGCTCACGCAGGTCGAGCGGCTCGACTGACAGAGGTCGGCATCGCACGTCCGGGATGCCGCGGCGGCGGCGGGTTCACGTCCGTGCGATGCCGGTTTCCTACGGTAACGGAAGACGCTGCCGTTTCGCGTCTCCTGGAAGAGGGATCGGCTCAGGCGGTCGCGACGCGCACGGCGCGGAGCGCGCGTGCGGCCCACGCGACCGTGACGAGCCCGGCGACGCCCGCGAGCCCGAAGGCGAGCGGCGTGCCGCCCGACTGGGCGAGCCAGCCGGAGACGAGGCCCCCGATCGGGGCGAGCCCTGCGAACGCGAACATGTAGACGCTCATCACGCGCCCGCGCAGGTGCCCCGGGGCGCTCAGCTGGACGAGCGCGTTCGCGCTCGACGTGAAGAGCGCGAAGCTCAGGCCGAGGCCGAAGAGCAGCACGAGAGCCGCCCCGACCGAGTGGATCAGCGAGAGGAGCAGCATGAGCGCGCTGAAGCCGACCGCCCCGAGGACGAAGACCTTCGTCGTCGCCTCCCGGAGGGATGCCGTCGCGAGCGCGCCCACGAGCGCGCCGGCCCCGAACGCCGCGGAGAGGAGCCCGAACGTCTCGGCGCCGACGTCGAGCGTCTGCGACGCGAGGAGCGGCACGAGGACGTGGAAGTTGAAGCCGACGAGGCTGATCACGGTGATCACCGTGAGCACGATCCGCGCGACGGGCGCGTGGTACGCCCAGGCGAGCCCCTCGCGGATCCCCGCGAGGACGCGCGTCTCGGGGCGCTTCTCGACGGGATAGAGCTCGTCCTCGCGCATCAGCTCGAGCGAGAGCAGGACGGAGAGGAAGCTGACCGCGTTGACGACGAAGCAGAGGCCCGTGCCGACGAGCGCGATCACGACCCCGGCGATGGCGGGGCCGATCACGCGCGACCCGTTGAAGAGCCCGGAGTTGAGGGCGACGGCGTTCTGGAGCTCCTTGGGGCCGACCATCTGGAACGTGAGCGTCTGGCGCCCGGGGGCGTCGAAGACGAGCACGAGCCCGCCGACCGCCGCGAGGGCGTAGACGACGGGCAGCGTCGCCAGGCCGGTCAGCGTGACGACCGCGAGCGCGATCGAGACGAGCATCGCGGTCCCCTGCGTCGCGATCAGCAGGCGCCGCGTGTCGAAGCGGTCGATCACGACGCCGGCGGCGAGGCCGAAGACGAGGAACGGGACGAACCGGCAGAACGCGAGCGCGCCGACCGCGAGGGCGGAGCCGGACAGCTCGATCACGAGCCAGGCGAGGGCGATGTTCTGCATCCACGTCCCGGCGAGCGAGACGACCTGGCCGGTGAAGAAGAGCCGGTAGTTCCTGTGGCGGTGGAGGGAGCGGAAGGTTCGCCTGCCGAGCCGGAGCGCGAGGACGCTCACGGGCGCGGCTCCAGGATCGCCGCGAGGGCGGGGAGGGCGCGCTCGAGGTCGTCGCGCTCCTCGTCCGTCAGGCGGGCGAGCCCGTCCGCGAGCCAGGTCGTGCGGCGGGCGCGGACGCGCCTGAGCAGCGTCCGGCCCTCCGGGGTCAGCTCGAGGCCCACGCGGCGCCGGTCGTCGCTCGAGCGGACGCGTCGGAGGAGACCGGCCGCCTCGAGCCGGTCGACATGACCGGAGAGGGACGGCGCCGAGATGCCCTCCTCGCTCGCGAGCTCGCGGAGCGAGAGCCCCGGGCGGGAGTGCACGAGCCGGAGGAGCGTGGCCTGATGCGAGGTGACGCCGAGCGCCTCGGTCTCGAGGCGGAGGTTGCGCGCCAGCCGCAGGAGCACCGGCCTGAGCTCCTCGGCGAGGTCGAGCGACGAAAGCGAAGCCTCACGAATCATTCGTGAGGCTAAGTATACCGGATGGTCACCTTTCGCCCGCCGCGGGCCGACCGCTACTTGAGCTCGGCCTCGAGCTTGTAGCCCACCCCGTACCGCGTCTGCAGGAACGAATGGCGCGACGAGCGGCTGTCGATCTTCTCGCGGAGCTTCCGCACGAAGACGTCCACGGTCCGGTCGCGGTGCGACGCCCGGCGGCCCCAGACCCGCTGGAGGAGCTCGTCGCGCGTCAGGACGCGGCCGGCGTCGAGCGCGAGCGTGTAGAGGAGGCGGAACTCCGTCGGCGTCAGGTCGGCGCTCTCGCCGTCGACGTACGCCTGGACGTTCTTGGGATCGAGCCTGAGCTCCTCGATCACGATCTCCTCGCCCCGCCTCGGGTCCTGGGCGCGCGTGCCGCGACGTG
>DASTKY010000061.1:0-3723 GCA_035715495.1 Gaiella sp.
GTCGTGCTGCCGCCCTCCGCGACCCCGAGCGTCGTCGCGCTCCGTCTCGGCGGGCTGCGGCCCGGCGCCCGCTACACGTTCCACGCCGTCGCGACGAACGCCGTCGGGACCGCAACGGGCACGAACGCGACGTTCGGCACGGCGGCGCGGCCCCGCGACGAGCGCGGGCGCCTCCTTCGCTGCACGGTCGCCGGCACGAACGGCCCGGACCGCCTCGTCGGGACGCGCGGCCGCGACGTGATCTGCGGGCTCGGCGGGAACGACGTGCTCGTCGGGCTCGGCGGGAACGACGTCCTCGTCGGCGGCCCGGGCTCCGACTACCTCGTGCCCGGCGTCGGCCGCGACCGCGTCCTCGGCGGGCTCGGGAACGACCTCGTGCTCGCGCGCGACGGACGCGCCGACATCGTGCTCGGCGGCCTCGGCTTCGACCGGGTGCGCCCCGATCGGCGCCTCGACTTCTGGCTCTCGGCCAACCGCCTCGCCTGATCTGGTTCCGCAGGACGGTCCGCTAGGAGTGGATCCCGTCGCGGGTGCTTCCCCGCCTTCGCCCGATCCGGGCGGCGCAGTACCATGCCCTCCGTGGCCGTGGCTGCCGACCAGCTCGATCGCCTGCGGACGGGCGGGCTCGCGGAGAACGACCCCGGCGTCGCCGCGCTGCTGGGACGCGAGCTCGAGCGCCAGCGCGCGCAGATCGAGCTCATCGCCTCCGAGAACTTCACGTGGCCGGCGGTCCTCGAGGCGGTCGGCTCCGTCCCGACGAACAAGTACGCCGAGGGCTATCCCGGCCGCCGCTACTACGGCGGCTGCGAGGTCGTCGACGAGCTCGAGCAGCTCGCGATCGACCGGGCGAAGGCCCTCTTCGGGGCCGATCACGCCAACGTCCAGCCGCACGCGGGCGCCCAGGCGAACATGGCCGTCTACCTCGGGCTCCTGCAGCCCGGCGACACGGTGCTCTCGCTCCGCCTCGACCACGGCGGCCACCTCACGCACGGGCTCAAGGTCAACTTCTCGGGCCGGCTCTACACGATCGTCCACTACGGCGTCTCGCGCGAGACGGGCGTCGTCGAGGAGGACGAGGTGCGCTCGCTCGCGCACGAGCACCGACCGAAGCTGATCCTCTGCGGCGGCTCCGCGTACCCGCGGACCGTCGACACGCCGATGTTCCGGCGGATCGCCGACGAGGTTGGCGCGCTCCTCTGGTGCGACATGGCGCACTTCGCCGGGCTCGTCGCGGCCGGCCTCCACCCGAACCCCATCGAGGACTGCGACGTCGTCACCTCGACGACGCACAAGACGCTGGCCGGCCCGCGCGCCGGGCTCGTCCTGTGCCGCGAGGAGCACGCGACGGCGATCGACCGCGCGATCTTCCCGGGGCTCCAGGGCGGCCCGCTCGAGCACGTGATCGCCGCGAAGGCGACCTGCTTCCTGATCGCCGCCAGCGAGGGGTTCCGCAGCTACCAGCAGCAGGTTCGCGCGAACGCCGACGTGCTCGGCGAGACCCTGCTCGGCGGCGGGCTCGACCTCGTGACGGGCGGCACCGACACGCACCTGCTCCAGCTCGACCTCCGGAAGACCGAGTGGTCGGGCAAGGACGCGGAGGAGCGGCTCCACGCCGTCGGCGTCACGACGAACCGCAACACCGTCCCGTTCGACGAGCGGCCGCCGACGATCGCGTCGGGCGTCCGCGTCGGGAGCCAGGCGGCGACGATGCGCGGGTTCGACGAGGACGACTTCCGCGAGGTCGGCGGCATCATCGTCGACGCGCTCGCGGCGGACGCCGACCTCGAGGGGCTGCGCGCCCGCACGGCGGCACTCTGCGACGCGCGACCGCTGTACCCCGGCTTCCGGGGCTACCCCACCTACGTCGCGGAGGGCTGAGGTGAGCCAGGCGGAGGCCACGGTCGGCTCCGGGGCGCGCGTGACGGAGGTCACGCACCCGCTCGTGCAGCACAAGCTCGGGCTGCTCCGCGACGTCACGACGACGACCCAGATGTTCCGCCAGCTCGTCAACGAGCTGACGCTGCTCCTCACCTACGAGGCGACGAAGGACCTCGCCGACGAGGAGGTCGAGATCGAGACGCCGCTCGAGCACACGGCGGCCCGCCGCATCTCCGGCAAGAAGGTCGCGATCTGCCCCATTCTCCGCGCGGGGGTCGGGATGCTCGACGGCGTGCTCTCGCTCGTCCCGGGCGCCCGCGTCGGCTTCATCGGCCTCTACCGGAACGAGGAGACGCTCCAGCCGGTGGAGTACTACGTCAAGCTGCCGGGCGACGTCGCCGACCGCGACGTGATCCTGCTCGACCCGATGCTCGCGACGGGGAACTCGACCGCGGCAGCGGTGGAGACCGTCAAGCGCGCCGGCGCGACGTCCGTCCGCCTCATCGCGCTCATCGCCGCGCCGGAGGGCATCGAGCGGATCCACCGCGACCACCCGGACGTCTCGATCGTTGTCGCCTCGGTCGACCGCCAGCTGAACGAGAAGGGGTACATCGTCCCCGGCCTCGGCGACGCAGGCGACCGGCTCTACGGCACGAAGTAGGCCGCGATGGTGTTCGAGGAGCTCCGCTCGAACCCCGAGGTTCTCTGGGGGGCGCTGATCGCGTTCGTGATCGTCGTGCTCCTCACCCCGGCCGTGGGCGGGATGGCCCGGCTCCTCGGCGTCGTCTCCCCACCGGGCGGGCGGCACATCCACAAGCGCCCGATCCCGCGGCTCGGCGGCCTCGCGATCTTCCTCGGGATCCTCGTCCCGTCCCTCGCATTCCTCTCCCTCGACGGTGAGATGCGCGGCATCGTGCTCGGCGCGGCGGTCGCGTGCGTCGTCGGCGCGATCGACGACTTCCGCGGGCTCGACCCGATCCCGAAGCTCGGCGGCCAGATCGCCGCCGCGGCGATCCCGTGCGCCTTCGGGACGTGGATCGACCACTTCACGTTCCCGTTCCTCGGGGTCGTCGACCTGCCGGCCTACGTCGGGATGCCCCTGACCGTGCTCTGGATCGTCGCGGTGATGAACATGGTCAACTTCCTCGACGGGATGGACGGCCTCGCGTCGGGCGTCTGCGCGATCGCCGGCCTCACGTTCATGACGCTGGCGCTCTCGCTCGGGAAGATCGACGCGGCGATCCTCTCCGCGATCGTCGCCGGTGCGTGCATCGGGTTCCTGCGCCACAACTTCTTCCCGGCGCGCATCTTCATGGGCGACTCCGGCGCCCTCGTCCTCGGCTTCACGCTGGCGACGGTCTCCGTCGCCGGCCTCCTGAAGACGGCCTCGACCGTCGTCCTGTTCCTGCCGCTGCTCGTGCTGGCGGTGCCGATCATCGACACCTCGTTCGTCGTCGCCAAGCGGCTGAAGTACGGGCGTCCGATCTCCTCGCCCGACCGGTTCCACCTCCACCACCGCTTCATGAACATCGGCTTCGGCCAGCGGCGCGCCGCGGTGACCATGTGGGCGTGGACCGCGAGCCTCGGGGCCGCGGCGCTCGCGACCCGCTTCATCCCCTTCCGGGAGGGCGGCGACTGGCACCTGTGGGAGACGCTCGCCGTTGCGGCGATCGCGCTCGGGGCGCTCGCGTTCTCGGTGTACGTCGTCTACCTGCTCGAGATCGTGAAGCTCGCGAACCCGCGGATCCGGCGCCGGCGTGCCGAGGCCGAGGACGCCGACCGGCTGTCGGCGTGAGCGAGCTCCGCGGCGGCACCGTCACCTTCGTCTTCACCGACATCGAGGGG
>DASTKY010000062.1:0-3650 GCA_035715495.1 Gaiella sp.
GAACTTGTGGTGCATGAGGTCGGGGACGCCCGCGACGGCGCCCGTCTCGACCGGGAGCGCCTCGATCGCCTCGGGCCGCGTCTCCGGCGGCGGCGGCACGGGGATCGGCCCGGGGTGGGCGACGTTGTAGACGAGTCGGACGCGGACGCCGCGCTGGTGCGCGGCGAGGAGCGAGGCGAGCACGAGCGCGCCGGCGTCGCTCTCGAGCCGCACGTCGTAGAGCGCGAGGTCGAGGCTCGCGCGAGCATTGTTCAGGAACCCGGCGATCGCGCCGGCGACCGCGAACGCGGCCTGGCCGCCGTCGGTGAGCGTCGTCAGCTCGAGCCGCCCGCTCACGGCCGGACAGGCGTCACCGGCTCAGGCGGGCTCGGCTTGCCGGGCGCGCAGCGCGGCCGTGTGCGCGCGCTTCCGAGCGTGTCGCGTGACCCGTCGACGAGATGGGAGGCCGGCCATGAGGAGCCCAGGTTACGGCAGGGGCCGGTAAGAAGGCCCGTTCGGCCGGCACCAACGTCTCGACACCGATTCGAGGAGACGAGATGCCCCGGGACAGCCGGATCGACGACCCACCGACCGAGTTCTCCCTGGTCGACGAGATGGAGGGTGAGGTGATCGTCGAGTGATCGGGCACCGCGAGCTCGAGCCCGACCTCGTCATCGTGGCCTGCGCGATCAGCGCCGGCATCCACGCCGCCCTCGTCCCGGAGCATCTGGCGGAGGGGCTCGGAGCCGGCCTCGGCTTCGCCGCCGCGGCCGGCCTGCTCGGCGGCGTCGCGGTCGCCGTGACCCTGCGTCCGCACGGCACGGTCCTCCTCGTTGCCTCGGCGACTGCGCTCGCCGGCCTGATCGGGAGCTACGCGCTCGCGGTCACGACCGGCGTGCCCGTCCTCCACCCGGAGCCGGAGCCCGTCGGCGGCCTCGCAATCGTGACCAAGGCCGTCGAGGCGATCGGGCTCCTCGTCGCCGTCCGCCTGCTCCGACGTACGCGGAACGCGACCGTTCCGTCCCTCTCATTCGCGAAAGGACTGATCCCGTGAGCACCCGTGCGTATCGCCCCGTCCCGTTGGCGCTGACGACCCTCGTTGCCGTCTTCAGCGCTCTCGTCGCCCTTGCCCTCTCGGGAGGCCACGATGCCCGCGCCCACGAGGGCACGAGCCACGCGCCGACCGCCCAGTCGATCACCGTCAAGGAGCTCGCCCTCCGCCAGGAGATGCGGCGCCTCTGGGAGGACCACGTGACGTGGACGAGGCTCGCGGTGATCAGCCTCACCACCGACGCGCCCGACACCGCCTCGAGCGTCGGCCGGCTCCTTCGCAACCAGACGGAGATCGGCAACGCGGTCAAGCCGTTCTACGGCGTCGCGGCCGGGAAGCAGCTGACTGCTCTGCTCCGCCGGCACATCCTGATCGCCGCCGACGTGATCGCCGCCGCGAAGGCTGGTAACCGCGACGCGCTCGCAGCTCAGCAGGCGCGCTGGAACGCGAACGCGGACGAGATCGCAGGCTTCCTCTCGGGTGCGAATCCGAGAACCTGGAAGCCCGCGGCGATGAAGTCGATGATGCGCGCCCACCTGGCTCTGACGACGGACGAGGTCGTCGCACGCCTCCAACGCGACTGGGCGGCGGACGTCCGCGCGTACGACCGCATCCACCGGCAGATCCTCGAGATGGCCGACATGCTGTCGGCCGGCCTCGTCGCGCAGTTCCCGCGCCGGTTCGCATAGCGCGGCGTCCCCGAGCCCGCCCCGAGGCGACATCGCGGTCGCCTCGGGGGCGGATGCGTGTCGCGACGTAAGAAACCCGCGCCGTGCGTCACCAATCGAGCATGACGACGCAGACCGGCAACGAGAGCGCCGCCCGCGACGTCGTGAGCTGGCGGCGCGACCGGCTCGTCGCCGCCGGCTACCCGCACCCCGCCGCGGCACGCCTCGCGGCGGACGTGCAGTACGACCTCCCTGCGCTGAACGACCTTCCCGCGCGCGGCTGCTCGCCCGACCTCGCCGTGCGGATCCTCGCCGCGCTCGACGTGCAGGATGTGGCGTGACCGCCGTTAGCCTTCGGAGGACGGCTGTGAATCGCACCCCCTCGGTATCTGCTGCGTCCGCGTCCGTCCTCGACGAGGAGTCGCGCGAGTGGCTGCGGGCGCTCCGCTCGGACGGCACCGAGCGGGACGCGGCCATCGCCCGACTGCACGGCCTGCTCGTCCGGGCGGCGCGCTTCGAGGTGGCTCGACGGCGGGAGACGCTTCGTCACGTCCGCGGCGACGAGCTCGACGACATCGCCCTCGAAGCCGCCGACGACGCGCTGATGAGCGTGATCCGCCGGCTGGACGACTTCCGCGGTGCGAGCCGCTTTACCACCTGGGTGTACAAGTTCGCCCTGCTCGAGGCCGCGGTGAAGCTGCGAAAGCGCGCCTGGCAGGGCCGCGAGGTTCCGCTCGAGCCCGAGACGTGGAACGTGTTCGCGTCCACCGACCGCGGTCCCCACGCCGAGGCCGAGCAACACGAGCTGCTGCGTGCAGTCGAGCAGGCGATCGCTGTCGCCCTGACACCGCACCAGCGGCACGTCCTGGTCGCGTGCGCCCTGAACGGTGTCCCGATCGACGTCCTTGCCGAGCGGCTCGACTCGACGCGCGGCGCTCTCTACAAGACCCTGCACGACGCGCGGCGCAAGCTGCGCCGGCATCTCGTCGAGCGCGGCTTCGCGCTCGACGACCTGGAGGAGCACTGATGGAGCGAGAGGATTCGAGGCAGGTGCTCGGACGGCTGCTCGGGCCGGCGGGCCCGGAAGTGGGCTGCGACACCTGCTTCCAGGAGCTCGACCGCTTCGTGGAGCTCGAGCTCGCAGGCGCCGACGCCGACGCCGCGATCCCCGGGCTGCGCGCCCACCTCGACGGCTGCCCTGCCTGCCGCGAGGAGCACGAGAGCCTGCGCGCGCTCGTCGCCGCCGAGACGAATCGCTGACGCCGCCGCCGTCGGCGACCGTCGTGAGCTCGGCGCCGTCGGCTCGCGGGCGGCCGGGCTCAGGCGGGCTCGGCCTGCCGGGCGCGCAGCGCGGCCTTGTGGGCGCGCTTGGCGGCCTGGTACTCCTCGAGCGCCGCGACGGAGTCGACGTCGCCGAGCGTCGGGAAGCCCGGCACGAGGCCGTCGGCGACGGCGACGTCGAACCGCTTCGAGAGCGTCGCGCCGAGCGCGATCACCTTCATGTCGCCGAACCCCGGGAGCTTGCGGATCCGGCGCTCGAGCTCCTTCGTGTCCGAGGCGGTCAGCCAGACGGCCGCCGCGTCGCCGTCGTAGTCCTCGGCGATCGCTGCGCAGAGGGCCTGGACGCGCTTCGCCATGGCGCCGGGGAACCGGTGCACGGCGGGGCGCTCGCGGAACGCGGCCTCGAGCTCGGCGGGGTCCATCGCGGCGATCCGGCCGGCGTCGAGATGGCCGAGGCGCTGCTGCAGCTTCAGCGGTCCGAGGAACGCCGTGGGCACCGTCACCTGCTGGTCGAGCGCGAACCCGATGAGGAGCGCCAGCGGGTCCCGGGCGTTGAGCGCGTCGGCCTCGTCGTCGCCCGTGAAGTAGAGGCGATCGGGAGCGGTCATCTCTCGATCCTAGCTCCGCGCACGCCGCACGACGCCACTCCGGAAGTCGTCCGAGCGCCCGTC
>DASTKY010000063.1:0-6497 GCA_035715495.1 Gaiella sp.
CAACCGGATCCACTCGCACCTCGTCTGGCTCGGCACGTCCGCGCTCGAGATCGGCGCGATCTCGATGTTCTGGTACGCGTTCCGCGAGCGGGACATGGTGCTCGACCTCTTCGAGATGGTCACCGGCGTGCGCATGCACACGCGGTACTTCCAGGTCGGCGGGCTGGCGGAGGACATTCCCGAGGGCTTCTATGCGCAGGCCCGCGCGCTCTCACGGCACATGCCGAAGGCCGTCGACGACTACGAGGGGCTGCTCGACCGGAACAAGATCTGGCTCGAGCGGACGAAGGGGATCGGCCTCCTCTCCGCCGACGACGCCCTCGCGCTCGGGCAGTCGGGCCCGATGCTCCGCGCCTCGGGGGTCGACTGGGACCTTCGCAAGGCGACGCCGTACCTCGCGTACGACGAGGTCGAGTTCGACGTGCCGGTCTATGCGAACGGCGACGTCTACGACCGCTACAAGGTGCACATGGACGAGATGCGCACCTCGGCGCGCATCGTCGCCCAGTGCGTCACGCGCCTCGAGGAGATGCGCGGCGAGCCGTGGATCGCCGACGACCGCAAGGTCGTCCTGCCGCCGCGCGAGGAGCTCCACACCTCGATGGAGTCCCTGATCCACCACTTCAAGATCGTCACCGAGGGCTTCCCCGTCCCGGAGGGCGAGGTCTACGTCGCGATCGAGTCGGCACGCGGCGAGTGCGGGTGCTACCTCGTCTCCGACGGCGGCACCAAGCCGTGGCGCGTCAAGTTCCGGGCGCCGAGCTTCGCGGCGCTCCAGGCGACGGCGACCTGCGTCCGCGACACCGCGATCGCCGACCTCGTCGCGGTCGCGGCCTCGCTCGACCCCGTCATGGGTGACGTCGACCGGTGAGCGCGACCTTCTACGACGAGGTGCAGACGCTCCGGAAGCGCTATCCGGACCCGCTCTCGGCGGTGCTCCCGGCGCTCCAGCTCGCGCAGGAGCGGAACGGCGGCTGGCTCTCCGAGGCGACGCTGCGCGAGGCGGCCGACGCGCTCGACCTGACGCCGGCGTACTGCCTCTCGATCGCGTCGTTCTACGACATGTTCCACACCGAGCCCGTCGGCACGCACCTCGTCGAGGTCTGCACGAACGTCTCGTGCGCGCTCTCGGGCGCGCAGGACGTCGTCGACGCGTTCGAGCGCTCGCTCGGGATCGAGGTGGGCGGGACGACGGAGGACGGCTCCGTCACGCTGCGGACGGTCGAGTGCCTCGGCGGCTGCGGCTGGGCGACGGTCGTCGCGGTCGACAACCGCCACCGGCTGCACGTCCGCGCGGGCGACGTCGCCGGGATCGTCGCGGAGCTGGGCGAGTGAGCACGACGACGCCCGAGATCGTGTTCGCCGGCACCGAGGGCGGTGCGCTGACGGAGCTCGCCGACTACGAGGCCGTGGGCGGTCTGAGCGCCCTGCGCCGCGCGCTCGGCATGACGCCGGACGAGATCATCGCCGAGCTCAACGCCTCGAACCTCCGCGGACGCGGGGGCGCGTTCTTCCCGACCGGGCGCAAGTGGAGCTTCGTGCCGAAGCCGGACCAGGTGCCGAAGCCCCACTACCTCGTCGTCAACGCGGACGAGTCGGAGCCCGGCACGTTCAAGGACCGCGAGATCATGCTCCGCGTCCCGTTGCGGTTCCTCGAGGGCTGCCTGATCGCGGCGCGGGCGATCGAGTCGACGCACGTCTTCGTCTACATCCGCGGCGAGTACGAGCGCGAGTACGAGATCCTCGTCGCGGCGCTCGAGCAGCTGCGGAAGGGCAAGCACCTCGGCGGCACGACGATCGTCGTCCACCGCGGCGCCGGCGCCTACATCTGCGGCGAGGAGACGGCGCTCCTCGAGTCGCTCGAGGGCAAGCGCGGCCAGCCGCGCACGAAGCCGCCGTTCCCCGCGATCGCCGGGCTCTACGCCTCGCCGACGGCGGTCAACAACGTCGAGTCGATCACGACGGTGCCCCCGATCATCGAGATGGGCGGCGCCGAGTACGCGAAGGTCGGACCCGAGTCGTCGACGGGCACGCGCGTCTTCTCGCTCTCGGGGAACGTCGTCCGCCCGGGCAACTACGAGCTGCCCCACGGGTACCCGCTCAGGGACCTCATCTACGAGGTCGGCGGCGGCATCGCCGACGGCCGCTCGCTGAAGGCCGTGATCCCGGGCGGCTCGTCGACCGCGATCCTCACGGCGGCGGAGATCGACGGCCTCACGCTCGACTACGACTCGCTCGCGCAGGCCGGGACCGCGATCGGCTCGGCGGCCGTCGTCGCGATCGACGACCGGTGCTGCATCGTCCAGCTCGGCGTCCGCATCTCGCAGTTCTACGAGCACGAGTCCTGCGGCAAGTGCACGCCGTGCCGCGTCGGCACGCGCTGGACGACGCAGATCCTCAAGAAGCTCGAGGCCGGCGAGGGCTCGCAGGCCGACCTCGACCTGCTGCTCGACGTCGGCGAGAAGGTGAACGGCACCTGCCTCTGCCCGCTTGGCGACACGGCGATGATCGCGATCGCGAGCTACGTCGCGAAGTTCCGCGAGGAGTTCCTCGCGCACATCGAGGAGGGCGGCTGCCCGTTCCACGGGACGTCGTCGCTCGAGGGCATCGTCGCGCCGACGGACGTCCACGAGGCGCACCACGGCCCCGCCGCGATCCACCGCCCGCTCGAGGTGGTGGCATGACGGAGCTGGTCAAGGTCACGATCGACGACCGCGAGCTCGAGGTCCCGAAGGGGATGGGGCTCGTCGAGACGGCGGAGGCGGCGGGGATCGAGATCCCCGTCTTCTGCTACGAGCCCCGCCTCGGGCCGCCGGTCGGCGCGTGCCGCATGTGCCTCGTCGAGGTCGAGGGGCTGCCGAAGCTCCAGGCGGGCTGCACGCTCGTCGCGCAGGACGGGATGATCGTCCGCACGGCGGCGACGTCGGAGCGCGCCGCCTCGGGGCAGCGCGGGACGCTCGAGTTCATCCTCGTCAACCACCCGCTCGACTGCCCGGTCTGCGACAAGGGCGGCGAGTGCCCGCTGCAGGACCTGACCTTCCGGTACGGCCCGGGCTCGACGCGGATGACGTTCCCGAAGATGACGTTCGACAAGCCGATCCCGGTCTCGCCGCTGATCGCGCTCGACCGCGAGCGCTGCATCCTCTGCTACCGGTGCACGCGCTTCTCCAGCGACGTCGCCGAGGACCACCAGCTGATCGCACGCAACCGCGGCGCGCATTCGGAGATCACGACGTTCTCGGAGGACCCGTACCGCGCGCCGTTCTCGGGGAACGTGATCGAGCTCTGCCCGGTCGGCGCGCTGACCTCGACGCAGTACCGCTTCGAGGCCCGCCCCTGGGAGATCCAGGACGTGCCGACGGTGTGCGGCCTCTGCCCGTCCGGCTGCAACATCCGCGCGACGACCCGCGAGGGCGCCGTCAAGCGCGTGCAGTCGCGGAACCACCCGGAGGTCGACGGCGGCTGGCTCTGCGACAAGGGGCGCTTCGCCTTCCCGCACGTCCGCGCCGACGACCGGATCCGCGAGCCGCTCGCGCGCGGCCCGCTCGGGCTCGCGCCGATCGCCTGGGACGCCGCGCTCGACCGTGCCGAGGAGCTTCTCCGCGGCGCCGACGGCAGCGTCGTGACGGCGCTCTCCGGCTCGGAGACGACCGAGATCGCGTACGGCCTCGCAACGCTGCTCCGCCGGGGGGCGGGCGCGCACTCGGCCGTGCTCCCCGAGTCGACCTCTGCCGCGCTCGACGCCTTCCGCGCGCCCCTCTCGACGATCGGCGACGCCGAGCTCGTGGTCGTCGTCGGCGACGACGAGGTCGTCGACCGCGCGCCCGTCGTCGACCTCTGGCTCCGCAAGGCGCGCCGCGCCGGCGCGGAGGTCGTCACGATCGGCGCCCGCGGGGAGACGCCCGCCGCGCCGGGCGCCGCGGCGGATGCGCTCGCCTCGCTCGTCTCGTCGCGGAGCGCCCTCGGGCAGCGCCTGCGCGCGTCCGAGCGCGCGGTGCTCGTCTGGTCGGGGCCGGGAGGCGGCGGCGGCGCGCGCCTCGCCGAGGCCGCCCATGCGCTCGGCTTCGAGTCCAAGCCCGGCTGCGCCGCATTCCACCTCCCCGCGTCGCCGAACGCGCGCGGGGTCGCCGAGGCGTGGGCCTGCGCCGCGGACGAGGACGACGTCGCGCACGAGACGATCGGGCTCCTCGTCGTCTCCGGCGACGAGGCGGCCTCGGACCCCGGCGTCCGCGACCTCGCCGAGCGCGCCGATGCCGTGATCGCGATCACGATGTTCCACTCGCTCGCGGTCGGCTGGGCCGACCTCGTGCTGCCCGGGACGGCCGCGCTCGAGCGCGAGGGCACGACGATGAACCTCGAGGGGCGCGTCCAGCGTCTCCGGCGGGCGGTGACCCCGCCCGTGCCCGACGAGCTCGCCTGGCTCGCCCGCCTGGCCGAGCGCTTCGGCGTCGCCCTCTCTCCGCACGCGGCGGTCGTCTTCGAGCAGCTCTCCGACCACCTCTACGGCGGCCTCGACCTCGAGGCGCTCGGTGACCGGGCGCCGCTGCCGGCGCGCGCGTCGTACGCCGCGCCGGACCCCGGGACGACGCCGAGCCCGGCGCAGCCGCCTGCGGCCGAGGGCGAGCACTTCGTCGGCACGCTCCGGCTCCTGCGCTACCGGCCGCTCTTCTCGGGGCCGCAGGTCGAGCGCGTCGCCGAGCTCCAGTTCCAGCGGCCCGACGGCGAGGTCACGCTCTCGGCGCCCGACGCCGACCGCCGCGGGATCGCGACCGGCGACACCGTGTCGCTCCGCTCGAACGGCACGTCCGTCGAGCTGCGCGCCCGCGTCGACCGGAGGCTCGTCGAGGGTGTCGCCCGGATCGCCGAGGAGCACGCCGCCGACCTCCACTTCGACGTCGAGGTCGTGAAGGCGTGACGGGGCTCGTCGCCGCCGGCGCGAACGGCGAGCCCTGGTGGATCTCGCTGATCAAGTCGCTGATCGTCATCAACCTCGTGCTCTTCGGCTTCGCGTACCTGACGCTGATCGAGCGGAAGGTGATGGGCCGCATGCAGCTCCGCTACGGGCCGAACCGCGCAGGGCCCTACGGCCTCCTGCAGCCGATCGCCGACCTCGTGAAGCTCATCCGCAAGGAGAGCTTCTTCCCGGCCGCGGCGGTCGACAGCCTCTACATCATCGCCCCGTTCCTCGCCGCCTTCACGGCGCTGACGACGTTCTCGGTGATCCCGTGGGGCCCCGGCTGGGTGATCGGCGGCTACCAGGTGAACGGGTACATCGCCGACCTGCCGATCGCCCTGATCCTGATCTTCGCGATCGGCTCGCTCGGGATCTACGGGTTCATCATCGGCGGCTGGGCCTCCGACTCGAAGTTCGCGCTCCTCGGCTCCATGCGGACGTGCGCGCAGCTCGTCTCGTACGAGGTCTCGCTCGCCCTCTCCGTGCTCGGCGTCGTGCTGATGGCCGGCTCGCTCTCGCTGGTGGACATCGTCGCCGCCCAGGAGGCGGAGGTCTGGTACGTCATCCCACAGGTCATCGGCTTCGTCGTCTTCATCCTCGCCGGCACGGCCGAGACGGCGCGCGCGCCGTTCGACCTGCCCGAGGCCGAGCAGGAGCTCGTGGCCGGCTACCACACCGAGTACGGCGGGATGCGGTTCGGGCTCTACTCCATGTCGGAGTACATCAACCTGATCACGCTCTCCGGGCTCGCCGTGACGCTCTTCCTCGGCGGCTGGCACGGCCCGTGGCTGCCGGGGCCCGTCTGGTTCGTGCTCAAGGTCTTCGCGCTGCTCTTCGTCTTCATCTGGATGCGCACGACGCTGCCGCGGCTCCGCTACGACCAGCTGATGCGCTTCGGCTGGAAGGTCCTGCTGCCCGTCGCCACCGTCAACGCGGTCATCACCGCCCTCCTCGTCGTCTGGATCTAGGCTGGCCCGCTGAATGCAGCCGTTCGGGACACTCAAGGGCTTCGGGGTCACCTTCAAGCACATCTTCAAGAAGCCGATCACGCAGCAGTACCCCGAGTACAAGCGCCCCGTGTATCCGCGCTTCCGCGGCCGCCACCGCCTCCACCGACACGAGAACGGCCTCGAGAAGTGCGTCGGCTGCTCCCTGTGCGTCGCCGCCTGCCCCGCCGACTGCATCCGCGTGGTGGCCGAGGAGAACACGGCCGAGAACCGCGTCTCGGCCGGCGAGCGCTACGCGCGCATCTACGAGATCAACATGAGCCGCTGCATCTTCTGCGGCTACTGCGAGCTCGCGTGCCCGTTCGACGCGATCACGCTCGAGAACGAGTACGAGATGTCCGAGCGCACGCGCACGGACCTGCTCTACACCAAGGACATGCTGCTCGCGCCGCACCCCAAGCCGGTGCCGGTCCGGAGCGAGATCCCATGACGGGTAGGGTGACCCCCCGTGGGTGAGCGGATCGTCTTCACCATCGCCGCGGCGACGGCCATCGCCTGCGCCGTCCTGGTGATCACGCAGAAGAGCCCGTTCCGGG
>DASTKY010000064.1:0-4804 GCA_035715495.1 Gaiella sp.
GCCCGCGAGCGCTCCGACGGCCGCGGCGTTGCGCCGGCTGGTGGCGGACGTGCGGACGGCGACCGCCGGCTGCACGACGCGCGAGAGCTCGACGTTCTGGGCCTGCGCGAGGAGGCCGCGCGCGACGTTGAGGTCGGCGAGCACGGTGCCGCGCCGCTGCTCGGCGCTGTTGACGGTCGCGTTGGAGTTGGTCGAGACGAGGAGCTTCTCGGTGAGGGAGAGGCTGTCGTCCGCGAGCGCGAGCCGCTGCTGCTCGTTCGCGGTCTCGATCCGCTGGGCGATGTCCTCGAGCTGGCGCTCGTCGTCCGCGATCTGCGCCTTGAGGAGCTTGATCTTCTCGGCCGGGTACCCGACGACCTGCGTGACGACGGTGTTGGCGAGCGAGTTCGCGGCGCGCTCGGCCTTGACCTTCGTCGGCGCCCGCGCCTCGATCTCGACCAGCGGCGTGAAGTTCCGCGCGACCTGACCGGGTTGGACGACGGCGGTCGCCGTGACGTTCCCCCGCAGGCCGCCCGGCCGCATGCCCGCGGACGTCGCCGCGCGCTTGATCGCGGCCTCGCTGCGCACGATCTCGCTCACCGTCTTCGGGTTCGTCTGGAGGCTCTGCAGCTGGCCGCCGCCGGCCGATGTGAAGGGCTGGCCGAGGTAGATCAGCGCCTCGGCGCGGTAGACGTCTCCGCTCCCGACCGAGACGAGCACGCCGAGGATGGCGCCGACGACGAGGCCCCCGAGCGGGAGGTACCAGCGCTCCGAAATGCGCGTCCAGGCCGACCGGAGGTCGACCTCGCGCTCGGCGTCCAGATCGACGCCGTCTCTCCGCCGCACCTCGCTCACGGAGCGGCGACCCTAGCAGTGACCCAGTCCCACTGGGCGCGCAGACCGTCGGCGAGCGGTGTCGACGGGCGCCAGTCGAGCTCCCTCTCCGCCTTGCCGACGTCGGCGCGCGTGCGCCGGACGTCGCCGGTCGCGGCGCCGTGGCGCTCGACCTGGAGCTCCCGGTCGGCGATGCCTTCGGCGAGCGCGATCGCCTCCGTCATCGTCGCCTCCTCCCCGCCCCCGACGTTGTAGATCTCGCCGGACCGGCCGCGCTCGAGCGCGGCGATCGTCCCGCCGACCGCGTCGGCGACGAACGTGAAGCTGCGCGAGGCGGAGCCGTCGCCGTAGAGGCGGAACGCCTCGCCCGCGTCGAGCGCCTCGAGCAGGGGCGTGAAGGCCATGTCGGGCCGCTGGCGGGGGCCGTAGACGGTGAAGAACCGGACGCCGACGGCGTCGAGGCCCGCCGACCGCCCGAGCGCGTAGGCGAGGTGCTCGACGCAGAGCTTCGTCACGCCGTACGGCGAGATGGGGCGCGGCTCCGCGTCCTCGGGGGTCGGGTAGCTCTCGGCGTCGCCGTAGATCGAGGACGACGAGGCGTAGACGACGCGGACGCCGTGGCGCGCCGCGGCCTCGAAGAGGCGCGCGCTCGCCTGCACGTTGCGGGTCGCGTAGTGCACGAAGTCCGGGCCGAAGCTGGCGCGCACGCCCGGCTGGCCGGCCAGGTGGTAGACGCCGTCGACGCGGTCGAGCAGCCCGTCGAGGTCGGCGACGAGCAGGTCGGCGTCGAGCACGTCGAGCCGCTCGGCGTTCTCGCGCTTCCGCGCGGGGTCGTAGTAGTCGGTGAAGGCGTCGAGGCAGACGACCTCGTGGCCGTCCGCGAGGAGGCGCTCCGCGAGATGCGAGCCGATGAAGCCCGCGGCGCCGGTGACGAGGTACGCGCTCATGCCTGGCCCGGCTCCGCCGCGATGGGCTCGGGCAGCTCCTCGGCGAACGGCACGAGCACGCCGTCGTCGTCCTCGACGAGGCAGAGGTCGGAGAAGAACCGCGTCATCACGACGCCGGCGCGGAAGTCGCCGAGCCGCGGCTCGGGCCGCTCGCCGCGGGCGAGGGCGAGCGCGAGCTCCGGGTAGCGGCTGCCGGCCGCGAGCGGCAGCGGGAACGCGCCGCCGAAGCGCGGGTTGACGTCCGTCACGGGGAGCGAGCCGTCCGGCTCGCGGAAGCACTGGACGTTCGCGGGGCCGACGATCCCGATCGCCTCGGCGACGCGGGCGCCGTGCTCGATCAGCTCGGCGTCCTGGAGCGACCGGCCCTTGATCGACTCGCCCCCCTTCGACTGGATCATCGAGCGAGGGATCGCGTTGAGGCAGCGGCCGTCGACGTCGCAGAAGACGTCGATCGAGAACTCCTCTCCGAGGCAGCACTCCTGCACCATCGACTCGACGGGCGTCGTGCCGAGATGGAACGCGAGCTGGTCGGCGTCGTCGGCGCGGTAGATGTGGCGCGAGCCGAACCCCTCCCGCACCTTGACGAGCAGCGGGTAGCGCGCGTCGTCGGGCACGTCGCCGGGCAGCCAGGTGCGCGGGCTCGGGATCCCGTGCGCGACGAAGAACTCGTGCGCGAGGTACTTGTCGCCCATCGTGTGGCAGACCCCGGGCGGCGGCGCGAGCACGAGGGCCGGCGCCAGGGCGTCCCGGGCCTGCGAGACGATCGCCTGATCGAGGTCCGTGAGCGGCACCACGAGGCTCACGTCGTGGGCCCGTACCAGCGCCGCGAGGGCGTCCACGTAGCCCGGATCGTCGACCCGCGGGACGAGCGCGCGGTGGTCGGCGTGGTAGAGCGCCGGCGCGAGCGGGTCGAGGTCGGCGGCGACGGTCGTCGCGCCCGCGCGCGAGAACGCGCTCACGATGTCCACGCGCTGTCCCGCGCAGGTGAAGAGCACGGCGCCCACGACCGGGGAGCGTAGCCGCCGGGGTTACTGGTACCAGCAGTCGTAGAGGGTCTGGCGCTGCGTCGGCGAGGGCCGGCGGACCGGCTCCCAGACGTAGAGCACGCGGCCGTGGACGTCGAGCCGCAGATCGATCCGGCGCCCCGTCCGGCGATAGGCGGCCTCGAGCTCCGAGGCCTCCTCGTCCGACGACGCGATCACCACCTGGACGGCGTCCCCGCCGACGCGGGTCACGAGCGTGCCGCCGCCGGCGCCGGACGCGATGGGGTCGCCCGTGCGGGCCGTCTCGAGGAGCTTCTCGCGGCGCAGGCAGCGCTCCGTCTCCTCGAGGGCCGTCGTCCCCTCGTGCACCGAGCGGTAGACGAGCCAGCCGGCCGTCTCGGCGAGGGCCAGGCACCCGACGACGGCGAACGCCGCGCGCAGGTAGCGCCACTCGTCCCTGGCCCCGTCGTCGGTCACAGGCTCGACCTCGCGAGCAGGAACGGCGCGGCGAGGGCGGAGAACAGGACGAGAGCGCCAAGGAGGAGCGGGCGGAGCCACGCGTAGCGGCGCCGGAGCTCGTCGAAGGCGAAGCCGAAGCACGCCGCCCACGCGGGGACGGCGGTCAGCATGAACGAGCCCTTCACCGTGTCCCCGTCCGGGGTCGGGTAGGCGGTCGCGAAGTAGAGGGCGCCCAACAGGGCGCCGAGCGGGAGGAGCGCGACGAGGTGCCGCTCGGGCCGCCGACCCGGGTGCCGGACCGCCAGGCCGAGGAGCGCGAGCCAGCCCGCGAGCGCGACGACGGTGAACGGCAGCCCGACCACGGACATCGTCGTCAGCTCGCGGCGGACGCTGGTGGTCGGCTCGCCCCCGGACGGGAACCAGCGCCAGACGCCGTAGTAGTCCCCCCAGGTCTCCGTGTAGGCGACGGGGAGGAACCGGTTGGCGTAGGACGGCCGGTACGGCTCCGTGACGACCGTCGGCAGGCCCGGGCCGACGAAGAACGCGAGCGGCCGGCGCGACCAGACCGGCTCCTCGGGTGCGGGGCGGTCGAAGAGCGCGCTGTCGTAGCGGTCGAGCTGGTGCGCGTACCACGGCGCCGGGACGAGCAGCGCGACGAGAACCACGATCCCCGTCGAGAGCGCCAGCCGGCCGCGCTCGGCCGCACGCGTCACCGCGGCCACGGCGAGCACGGCGACGACGACGCCGAGGGTCCACAGCGTCCAGGCGCGGACGAGCTGCGCGAGCCCGAGGCACGCGCCGAGCGCGACGGCGGTCAGCAGCCGGTGGTCCGGGCGGACGAGGAGGCGGGCGGCGAGCACGAGCGCACCGGTCGAGAGCAGCATCGAGAGCGGCTCGGGGTGCACCATCGCGGCGGCCTTCAGCACGACCGGGCAGACGGCCAGGAAGACGACCGCCGCGAGGTGGAGCACGTCGCGACCGGGCCAGAGCAGTCGCACCAGGACGAGCAGCAGCACGAGCGTCCCCGCGGCCGCCAGCGCGTTGAAGACCTGCGCGACGCGCTCGCGATCGTCGAGGCCGAGCACGTCCGCGAGCTCGAGCCCGACACCCGCCACCGCGAAGAACCCGGGCGGCGTGTAGTAGCTGCCGGTGCCGTCGGGGAGGCGGCCGTGCTCGACGAGCCCCTCGGCGTAGTCGAGCGCCTCTTGGGCGTCGTACCCCAGCACCGCCGGATAGACGGTCGCATTGCGCACGGCAACGAGCGCGGCCGAAGCGATCACGCAATAGGTCGCCGCTCGCGCCATGCGATGGCGCGAACCCACAGCGTGCACGTTGCGCGGACGCTACTCCCTCGTGCGGAAAATTACGAACGCCGGCTCAGCGCCAGCCGCCGGTGCCCTCCCGGTAGGTCCCGCCGAGGAGCGCGAACGGCGTCCGGAGCAGGATCTTCAGGTCGAGGCGCGGCGAGCGGTGCTCGACGTACCACACGTCGAGCTCGATCCGGTCCGCCCACGGCAGCGTCGCCCGGCCGTGCACCTGGGCCCAGCCGGTCAGGCCCGGCCGCACCTCGAGCCGGCGCCGCTGGCGCTCGTCGTAGCGCTC
>DASTKY010000065.1:0-4543 GCA_035715495.1 Gaiella sp.
GTCGCGTCGGCGCCGATGTACTTGGAGAGCTTGCCGACCTGCTCGTGCGGGACGTAGAGCCGATCCTCCCCCCGGAAGGCCAGGTGGAGGTAGTCGCGCGTGACGGCCGCGACCTCCTTCGTCTCGAAGCCGAGGAGCTTCCCGACCCCGTGGTCCTCGTGTACGACGAAGTCGCCGACGCGGAGGTCGGCGAAGCTCGCGAGGGCGCGGCCGAGCCTCCGGTCGGCCCGCGGCGGTCGCTTGCGGAAGACCTGCGTGTCGGGCAGCAGCACGAGCCCGAGCTCGCGCCAGACGAACCCACGCCGCGCCGGGGCGACGGCGAAGCGGACGGCGGCGTCGCCCGGCAGCCCGTCGCCGGGCGCGAGCAGCGGCGCGTCGACCTTCCGCAGGAGCCCCGCCTGGCGCTCCGCCTCGCCGCGGTGCGCGAACGCGACGACGACGCGGTTGCCGGAGCGCACGAAGCCGGCGAGCTCGTTCTCGGCCTCGCTCAGGCCGCGCGCCGCGATCGCCGGCCGCTGGGCCTCGAAGGCGAAGGGCTGGCTTCGCGGGAACGGGTCCAGCTCCCCCGCGCCGCCGAGCTCCAGCGGCTCGAGCCCGTCCTCCTCCCAGACGCGCCGCACGTCGTCCGGCTCCCAGACGAGGTCGGGCGCGCGGTCGACGGGCGGCACGAGGTCGCCCGGCCGCGCCGACGGCTCGTCGTCGTCCAAGACGGCGTCGACGAGATCCGCGCGCCGCTCGGCGGCGGGGTAGACGCGCGCGGCCTCGACGGCGTGGAGCGCGCGCTGCGTGAACGGCGAGAAGGCGCGGACCTGCTCGATCTCGTCCCCGTAGAGCTCGATCCGGAGCGGCTCGCGGCCCGTGGAGGGGAACACGTCGACGATCCCGCCGCGCACCGCGAACTGGCCGCGCTCGTCGACGCGCTCGACGCGCTCGTAGCCGGCGAGCGCGAGGTGCTCGGCGAGCCCGTCGACGCCCGGCTCCTCGCCCACCCGGAGGTCGAGCGGCGCGGGTCGCGCGTCGAGCGGCGGAAGGCCCTCGGCGAGCGCGGTCGCCGAGGCGCAGACGAGCCCGCCGGCCGCGAGGACGTCGAGCGCGCGGTAGCGCTCGCCGACGAGGTGCGGCGGCGGCGAGAGCCCCGAGTCGAGCCGGACGCCGCGGCCCGGCAGGAGCGCGACGCTCCCGGCGCCCGCGAACCAGCCCGTTCCCTCGGCGGCGTCCCGGGCCTCGGCGTCCTCGGGCAGGAGCACGAGCAGCCCGCGACCGAGCTCCTCGTGGAGCGCCGCGAGGAGGAGCGGCAGCACCGGCTCGGAGACCCGGGCGCGCGTCGGCAGCGCCCGCACGAACGCCTGGAAGCGGTCGTGCCGGCGCAGCTCGTCGACGAACGCCGCGAGCGGCGCCCGGACACCGCGCGCGGCGGTCGGATCGGTGAGCAGCGTCTGGTCCATGCGATCGGGCGGGAACGCGCCCGCCGGGGTCATCGTACTGCCGCCCCGCCGCGGGCCGGACAGGCCCACACGTGCCCCCAGGGGCACCCCGGTGCCCTACACGAACGCTAGCCGCCGACCCGTGACCGATGGGTCACGCGGGTGCGCCGAAAGCGTGCCCGATCGTCGCTGCGGGCGAACCCCGGTGGCTCAATTGAAGCGCCGCTGCGTCTCGTCGAGGCCCTCGGCGACGAGCGACTCGACCGCGTCGGCCGCCCGCGCCACGAGCGCCTCGGCGTCGTCCTCGGGCGCGAACGGCGAAAGGACGTAGTCCGCGACCGGGCGCGGGTCGCCGCGGCCCGGCCGGCCGACGCCCACCCGGAGCCGGAGGAAGTCCTGCGATCCCAGCCGCGACGCGATCGAGCGCAGGCCGTTGTGCCCCGCGAGACCCCCGCCCAGGCGCGCCTGGAGCCGGCCGACCTCGAGATCGACGTCGTCGTGGACGACGACGACGTCCTCGGGCACGACCTTGTAGAAGCCGGCGGCCGCCTGGATCGAGGCGCCCGACTCGTTCATGTACGTCTCGGGCTTCAGGAGCGCGAGCCGCGCGTCCCCGACGCGCACGTCGGCGAGCCGGCCGCGGAACTTTCCCTTGAAGGAGCCGCCGTGCCGCCGAGCGAGCTCGTCGACGACCATCCAGCCGACGTTGTGCCGATCCCGCGCGTGCTCGCCCCCGGGGTTCCCGAGGCCGGCGACGAGAAGATCGAGCGACGAGCCGTCCTCTCCCCTACGGAAGAGGCGCACGGCTCACTCCCCGTCGGCCTGCTCGTCCTCGCCGGAGGCCTCGCCGGCCTCCTCGGCCTCGCCGGAGGGCTCGCCCTCCGCGCCCTCGCCCTCGCCCTCGGCGGCGGCCTCGGCGTCGGCCTCCTCGAGCTCGATCGCCGCGCGCGAGATGGCGCAGGTCGCGAGCACGGTCTCCGGGTCGTCGAGGTACGTGACGCCCTCGATCGCGGGCAGCTCCTCGAGGCGCAGCGTGCCACCGACCTCGAGCGACGAGATGTCCGCCTCGATGTGCTCCGGGATGCCGGTCGGCAGCGCCTCGACGCGGAGCTCGCGCGTGACCTGCTGGACGACGCCGCCCTCCTTCGCGCCGGGCGACTCGCCGACGAGCTGCACCGAGACGCTCGCCTGGATCGGCTGGTCGAGGCGCACCTCGTGGAAGTCGACGTGCGTCAGGGTGCCGCGGATCGGGTGCTGCTGGTACTGCTTGAGCACCGCGTGGTGCGGCGTCTTCTGCCCCTCGATCACGACGTCGAGGATCGCGTGGAGCCCCGACCGGCCGGTGAGGGCCGTCCGGAGATCGCGCTCCTTGACGAGGATCGCGCGGGTGTGCCCGCGGCCGTAGAGGACGCCCGGGACGAGCCCCTCCTTCCGGAGCCGGCGCACGCGGCGCGACCCGACCTGGTCGGAATCGCGGGCCGTGACCTCGAGGATGACGCGGTCGCTCGACATCGGCGCACCATGGTAGCGAAGGGTCGGCTCTAGGATCGGGTCGTGAGCGGCGACGGCTTCGCGCTGACGCTCGACGACGGGCGGACGCTGGAGGGCTGGGCGAGCGACGGCTCCGGCAGCCAGGCGCTGCTCCTCCACGTCGGCACGCCCATGGCCGGCCTGCCACACGAGCCGTTCGTGGCCGCGGCGACCGACCGCGGCCTGCGCTTCGTCACGTACTCGCGCCCGGGCTACGGCACGTCGACGCCGCTCGCAGGTCGCGCCGTCGCCGACTGCGCCGCCGACGTCATGGCGGTCGCCGCGGAGCTCGGCCTCGCGCGCCTCCACCTCGTCGGCTGGTCTGGTGGCGGCCCGCACGCTCTCGCGACCGCTGCGCTCGCGCCCGAGCTCGTCGCCTCGGCGGCGACGCTCGCCGGCGTCGCTCCGTGGGGCGCAGCGGGGCTCGACTGGCTCGACGGCATGGCGGACGAGAACGTCGAGGAGTTCGGCGCGGCCCGCCGCGGCACCGAGGCGTTGACAGCGTTCCTCGAGGAGGCCGCGGCCGGGCTGGGCGACCAGACCGGGGCGACGCTCGCCGAGGCGCTCGGCGGGCTCGTCACCGAGGTCGACCGCCGCGCCCTCGCCGCCTCGCCGGCGCTCGCCGAGTACCTGGCCGGCGCGACGCGCCACGCCGTGAGCCGCGGCATTGCCGGCTGGCGCGACGACGACCTCGCGTTCGCGCGCGACTGGGGATTCCCGCTGACTGCGATCCGCGTGCCCGTCACCGTCTGGCAGGGACGGCAGGACGCGATGGTGCCCTACGCCCACGGCGACTGGCTCCGACGCCATGTCCCGGGCGCCCGGTCGCGGCTCTTCGAGGACGAGGGCCACATCTCGCTCGTCGAGCGGTTCGACGAGGTCGTCGACGACCTCGTGGCGAGCGCGGGCTAGCGCCCGGGCGCGCCCTCAGAGCTCGCGGGCGCGGATCGGGCTGTGCTTGTCCGGCTCGATCCCGGTCACGACCGCGCGGACGACCGTCAGCTCGCCCGAGTGCGGGCGGAAGTCGGCCGGCGGAGCGAGCTCGATCTCGTCGCCGACCTCCGGCAGCCGGTCGGACCAGTACTCGAAGCCGTCGTTGAGGATGCCGCCCGCCCCTCGCATGAGCAACACGTAGAAGACCCGGAGGTCGGTCATCACTCCGACCCTACTCGTGCCCGGGCGCTTCGCCATCCCACTTGCCGAGTCGACCCGCGCCGCAGGGGACGGACCAGAGGAACGGTAATGCCGAAGGACGAGCGGGTGAGAACGAAGGGCCGCATGGGAAGCGCCCCCGCCGGTCGATCCGCAGACGATCCTCTTCGACTGCTGGTCACCCGACGTGCAGCAGCTTCACGCCGAGCTGACGACGGCCGGTCTCGAGGTCGGACCGATCGCGCATCCGTTCACATGCGATCCGGCGAGTTCCAGGTCGTCGATCCCGACGGGTACACGCTCGTCGTCGGTCAGCTCGACGCCTCCTCGGACGAACGACTGCCGGGTCTCGGTCGAGGCATCGTCAGCGGGCGAGCGTCAGGCCCCAGGCGCTCGGTACCTGACCTGCCCTGCCTTGCCGAGCGCTTCGAGCGTCT
>DASTKY010000066.1:0-3485 GCA_035715495.1 Gaiella sp.
TTTCAAGCGTCGCGGAGCTACCTTGCATTGCTCCCTTACGATGCGTTCCACTTGCGTTTGGGTTATCTTGATCTAGCGAGGCCAGGGCCGAGGCACCTTGCCTCGCACGTATGCCCGGAACGGGCCGGCGTCGTCTCGGGCGAACCAGGCGCGCTCGTCGACACCGCGGAGCGACCCGAGCCACCGGCGCGGGGTGAGCTCCCCCGCCCGCACATAGCCCCACGACGCCGGGAAGTCGCCGTCCTGCAGCCACCGTCTCCCGACGCAGGGTGCCCCCACCGACACGACGGCGCCCGTCAGATCGAGGTATGCCGCCCGCACGATGTCGAGCCCTCCGGCGTCCACCGAGAGCCGGAAGTTGGCGCCGATCCTCGGGTTCGCGTCGAGGAGCTTGTACGACCCGTCGCGGGGGTCGAAGTGGAAGTCGCACCCGAGCACGCCCCGGTACCCGAGCTCGCCGAAGAGACGTGCCGTGTGCTCGGTCAGCTCGCGGTTCGGGACGGACTCGGCGAGGACGGTCCGTCCTCCATGACGTGGCTGCTGCATCAGCTTGACGCCCGTCATGCCGACGAGACAGCGCGACTCCGCGTCGAAGTAGCCGTGGTAGATCCAGGAGTTGGAAGGCCCGGCGGGCAGGCGCTCCTGGAGCACGGGCGCCACGTCCCGGTCCAGCGAGCGGGCCACGAGCGCTCGAAGCGCCCGCTCGTCCGGCACGTCGGTGGTTCCCGGGATCGGATCGTCGCCGAACGGTGCGCCGCCCTTGGCCACGAGGGGGTAGCCCACGTCCCGTGCGAACGCGAGCGCCTCGTCGAGGGACGACGCAGAGGCCGTCCTCGGCGTCGGCGCCCCGTGCCGCTCGCAGAGCCGGTGGAGCGCCGCCTTGTCGACGAGGCCGGCCACGAGCTCGGGTGGGACGAACCCGTAACGGAAGCTCCGCTCGAGCCGCTCGCGGTGACGCGCCACGAAGAGCGCGTCACGATCGTCGAGGAGGACGAGCACCGGACGCCCGAGCTCGTCCCCCAGCGCGCACAGCCAGTCGACCCCCTCGTCCGCGTCCTGCGCGTCGGTGCTCCAGACCCGCAGCCGGGTCAGCGCGCGCGAGCGCGCGGCCGGCGTCCCGGCGTTCCGGTGCACGCCGTCCACCTGCACGCCGAAGCGCCACAGGCTCCGCGCGACGTTCAGGCCCCCGTAGCCGAGCCCCATCACCACGGCCCTCGTCCCGCCCGCGCCCGCCGACGCCGTGGCCTCGCCCGACACCGGTCGCGTCATCGCGTCCCACCCCCTCGATTCGCACGAAACGCGGTCGTCGGACCGCACCCGAACTCTGGGTCACGCGCCTCCGGAGCGCAACCCGCCGGGACGTGGGTCGCGACCGGCTACGCTCGGCGTGCCGACGGCCACGAACGGAGGAAACGCCTTGCCAGTCGAAGAAGGACGCCCAGCCCCGGACTTCACCCTCACCTCGGATGCGGGCGAGACGGTCTCGCTCGCCTCGTTGAAGGGCTCGCCGGTGGTGCTCTACTTCTACCCCAAGGACGACACGCCCGGCTGCACCGCCCAGGCCTGCGGGATCCGGGACGCCTACGGCGAGTTCGAGGACGCCGGCGCGATCGTGCTCGGGGTCAGCCCGGACGGCGAGGCGTCGCACGCGAAGTTCAAGCAGAAGTACGAGCTGCCGTTCACGCTGCTCGCAGACACGGACCACGCCGTCGCCGACGAGTACGGCGTCTGGGGCGAGAAGACGTTCGCGGGCAAGACGTACATGGGCGTCGAGCGCTCGACGTTCGTGATCGACGCGGACGGGAACGTCGGGCGGATCTTCCGCAAGGTCAAGCCGGACGAGCACGCCGACCAGGTGCTCGAGGCGCTCCGCGGCTAGCGGGCGTCGCCCGGGACGGCGGCGGCGAGGCCGCTAAGCTACGCCTGCCGGCGGATGTGGCGGAATTGGTAGACGCGCACGGTTCAGGTCCGTGTGCCCGTAAGGGCGTGGAGGTTCAAGTCCTCTCATCCGCATCCGGACGCGGCCGGCGCCGACCATCAGACGGCGCCGGCCGACGTCTCACTCGAACCAGCCGATGATGCGCACCGTCCTCCTCTCCCTCGCGCTCGTCGGCGCGGCCCTCGTCGGCGCGACGCGCGCCACCGACGCGCCACGCGCGCTCCCCGCCGCCGGGACGACGCAGGTCGTCGTCGGCCTCGAGGCCCCGCCGCTCGCCGTCGCGCCGGGCACCGCCTCCGCCCGCCGGATCGGGGCCGAGCAGGCGCGCTTCGAGCGCGCGCTCGGCGCTTCGATCCCCGACGCGCGGATCCACTGGCGCTACCGGCTCGTCGCAAACGGCGTCTCGGTCGTCCTCCGGGAGGCCGACGTCCCCCGGCTCGCCCGGCTCCCGGGCGTCCGGCGCGTCTACGACAACGCGACGTACCGCGTCGCGGCCGGCCCCGACGCGACGACGATCCGCGTGCGCGGCGTCGCCGGCGTCGCCGCGCTCCCGAACGGCGGCGCGGGGATCAAGATCGGGGTCATCGACGACGGCGTCGACCAGACGCACCCGTTCTTCGACCCGACCGGCTTCACGATGCCGCCCGGCTTCCCGAAGGGGCAGACGGAGTTCACGACCGCCAAGGTGATCGTCGCCCGCGCGTTCGCCCCGCCCGGCGCGACGTGGCGCTACGCGGGCAGGCCGTTCGACCCCGAGCAGTCGGGGCACGGCACGCACGTCGCCGGGATCGCGGCGGGTGACGCGAATGTCCAGGCCGAAGGGCAGCGGATCAGCGGGATCGCGCCGCGCGCGCAGCTCGGCAACTACAAGGCGCTCACGATCCCGACCGACGGCGACGTCGGCCTCGACGGCAACGCGCCGGAGATCGTCGCCGCGATCGAGACCGCGGTCGCCGACGGGATGGACGTGATCAACCTCTCGATCGGCGAGCCCGAGATCGAGCCGTCGCGGGACGTCGTCGCGCTCGCGCTCGACGCCGCAGCCGCGGCGGGCGTCGTCCCCGTCGTCGCCGCCGGCAACGACTACGGCGACTTCGGCGGCGGCTCGCTCGCCTCGCCCGGCACGGCGGCCGACGCGATCACGGTCGGCGCCACGACGTCCGGCGCGAGCCCCGCGATGGCGGGCTTCTCGGCGGCGGGCCCCACGCCCCTCTCGCACCGGCTCAAGCCGGACGTCGTCGCCCCCGGCGACTCGATCCTCTCGGCGTCCCCCGACGGCTGGCGCACGTCGTCCGGGACGAGCATGGCGGCGCCGCACGTCTCGGGCGTCGTCGCGCTCCTCCTCGAGCGGCACCCCGACTGGACGCCTGCGCAGGTGAAGGCGTCGCTCACCGGGACGGCGCGCCCGGTCGACGCCGGCGGCACGACCGTCTCCCCCGCCCGCTCGGGCGCCGGCCTCGTCGACGCGGCGGCGGCCGACGCACCGCTCGTGCGCGCGACGCCGACGTCGGTGTCGTTCGGTCTCGTGGCCGCGGGGCAGTCCGTC
>DASTKY010000067.1:0-5842 GCA_035715495.1 Gaiella sp.
GGCGGGATCGTCGTCTTCGCGACGACGGGCAGCAACCCGTTCAGCACCTACAAGGCGATCTTCGAGGGCGCCGGCCTGGACTGGTTCGTGGAGGTCGGCTCGCACGAGATCAGGATCCCGTTCAGCGACGCGCACGTCTGGTTCCCGTGGAACGTCAACGACATCGAGTCGAATGCCGCATTCAACCTCCAGCAGACGCTGATCAACTTCGTCCCGCTCGTGCTCACCGGCCTCGCGGTCGGCTTCGCGTTCCGCTGCGGCATGTTCAACATCGGCGGCCAGGGCCAGTATCTCGGCGGCGCGATCATGGCGGTCTGGATCGGCTCCTCGCTGCCCGGGCTCCCCGGCTTCCTGCACGTGCTCCTCGCCGTCGTCGGGGGTGCCCTGATGGGGGCGATCTGGGCGGGGATCGCGGGCTTCCTGAAGGCAACCGTGGGGACGCACGAGGTGATCTCGACGATCATGCTCAACTGGATCGCGATCTGGATCGGCGTCTTCCTGTTCGGCCTCGGCGGCCCGCTCCAGAACGACACCGAGCCGTTCGTGCCGGTCTCGAACGACATCCTCGAGAGCGCGAAGCTCCACGTCTGGTGGGGCGACCCGCTCCTGCAGGGCCTCCACATCGGCTTCTTCATCGCGATCGGGGCCCTCGTCGTCTACTGGATGATCCTCAACCGCACAACCCTCGGGTACGGCGTCAAGGCCGTCGGCTTCAACCCGGAGGCGGCGCGCTACGGCGGCATCAGCGTCGCGCGCAACTACTTTCTGGCGATGGCGATCTCGGGCGCGTTCGCGGGCCTCGCGGGTGCGATCGACATCCTCGGATGGCAGTTCCGGCTCTCGACGGGCGACGTGCAGGCATCCCAGATCGGCTTCGTCGGTATCGCGGTGGCCTTGCTCGGCCGCAACACGGCGGTGGGAACCGGGCTCGCCGCGCTCCTCTTCGGCGCCCTCGTGACCGGCACGTCGACGCGGAACCTCGACCCGTCGGTCTTCCAGCCCGAGCTCGCGTCGAACCTGACGCTGCTGATCCAGGGTCTCGTCGTGCTCTTCGTCGGACTCGACATGCTCATCCTGGCGCTGCTCGGACGGGCGCGGAGACGGAGGGTCGCCACGTGACGAGCATCGCGCTGCCGCGTCCGCGGGTCGACAACGGGCTGCGCAAGCTCGCCTGGGCCGGCATCGGCATGGGCCTGCTCTCGGCGTTCATCGCCCTGCCGCCCGTCTCCGTCCGGTCCTGGGTGCCGAGCCTCCTGCTCGCGCTGCTCGCGCTGCTGATCGGCGTCTTCGTCTTCACCCGTGGCGAGAAGCGCTTCGGCTGGTACGCGGTGGCGGCCGCGCTGCTCAGCTTCGGGCTCGCGTACCTCGCGACGCGGTCGTCGATCGGGAAGCTCGAGACGGTCGTCGTCTGGTCGGCGCTCTTCGCCTCGATGCTGCGCTACGCGACGCCGCTGATGTTCGGCGCGCTCGGCGGCCTCTTCTCGGAGCGCTCGGGCGTCGTCAACGTCGGCCTGGACGGGATGATGCTGATGGGCGCGTTCTTCGGGATCATGGCCGCGGACAAGCTCGACTCGTGGGTCCTCGGGCTCCTCGTCGGCGTCCTCTCCGGCGGCGCGATGGCGCTCCTGCACGCGATCTGGTCGATCCACTTCCGCGCGGACCAGATCATCAGCGGCTTCGCGATCAACTTCCTCGCGTACGGCCTCACGGGCTACTTGTTCATCGACATCTACGGCCAGGAGGGGACGCCGAGCGACATTCCGAGCATCCCGAACGTCCATCTGGCCTTCCTGCAGGACGTCCCGTTCCTCGGCGACATCTTCGGGAACCTCAACCTGATGATCTGGGTCGCCCTGTTCCTCGTCCCGCTCTCGTGGCTCGTCCTCTTCCGCACGCCGCTGGGGCTCCGTCTGAGGGCCGTCGGCGAGCACCCGCGGGCGGCGGACACGGTGGGAATCGACGTCTACCGCTACCGCTACGGCGCCGTGATCGTCTCGGGCATGCTCGCGGCCGCAGGCGGCGCGTACCTCTCGATCGGCTTCGTCAACTCGTTCAACGAGAACATGACCGCGTTCCGCGGGTTCATCGCGCTCGCCGCGGTGATCTTCGGCAACTGGCGGCCGTTCGGCGCGGCCGCGGCCTGCCTTCTCTTCGGCTTCTCGAGCGCGCTGGCGCAGCGCCTGCCGGAGTACTCGGGCTCGGCGGCGACGCTCTTCCAGGCGCTGCCGTACGTCCTGACGCTGATCGCAGTCGCCGGCGTGATCGGGCGGTCGGTCCCGCCCGCGGCGGTCGGCAGGCCCTACAAGAAGCAATAGTGGGCCAGGGGATGGCAGCGACGGACACCCGTGCCGACGGCAACGGTCGCGCGGTCGCCTCGATCGTCGTCGGGGCGCTGGCCGTCGCGACGATGCCCGTCGCGATCGTCGCGACCCGCTACTCGGACTCGTACGACCTCCTGCACGCGGGGTTCGCGATCCCGGTCGCCGTCCTCCTCGGGGGGGTCGCGATCGGTCTCGCGCGCGGCGCCCTGCGGCACGACGACCTCCGGCTCGAGCGGGCAGGCGGACGCGGGGCTGCGCGGCTCGGGCGCGCGCTCGGCGTGCTCGGCATCGCGCTCGGCGCGACGGCCCTCGTGGCCGTCTCCGTCTACGGCTTCCTCACGTACCTCGGAGAGCGCTAGGAGCGAAAATCACCCCGGCGCCGCGCTCGCGTCGGCGGGCGGGAGGTATCTACACTGCACCGTTCATGTTCGAGATCGGCTCCAGCCTGCGCGAGGCGCGCCTGCGCCAGGGCCTCGACTTCGACGAGCTCGAGGCGCGCACGAAGGTCCGCGCGAAGTACCTCCGGCAGCTCGAGGACGAGCGCTTCGACCAGCTGCCCGGGCATGCGTACACGAAGGGCTTCCTCCGCGTCTACGCGGACGCGCTCGGCCTGGACGGCCGGCTCTACGTCGACGAGTACAACTCGCGCTACGTCGCGGGCGAGGAGGGGGGAGGCCAGCCCCGGCTGCCTCGCTCGCCGAGCCCGAGCCGCCGCCGGCGGCGCGAGCGGCGCGAGTCGCGCACCGTCGGCGTCGCGCTCGCCGCGATCCTCTTCGTCACCGCGCTCGTGATCGCCGCGTGGCGGTTCGGCGGCCACGACGACCCGCAGGTCGAGGGGATCAACGCCCGGCCGCCCGCCGTCGCGGCCACGACCGGCGGGAAGGCGACGCAGGGCCAGGTGACGCTCTCGGTGCGGGCTGTCCGTGGGTCCTCGTTCATGGAGGTCCGCGCAGGCACCGCCGCCAGCAAGCCGCTCTACACCGGCACGCTCGAGCGCGGGCAGTTCCAGCGGTTCACGCGGTCGTCGCTCTACCTCGACGTCGACCGGCCCGCCAACGTCGTCGTGAAGCTCAACGGGCGGCACGTCGTGCTTCCGCGCGGCTGCGCCCTGAAGGTCACCAGGACCACGACCGAGTGCGTGTGAGCCGCCCTCGGGCGGCGATCGTCGTCACCGGCAGCGAGCTCGTCCGCGGCGAGCGGACGGACCGCAACGGGCCGTTCTACGCGCGGGAGGCGCTCGGGCTCGGGCTCGTCCCGGGGCAGATCTCGATCGTCGGGGACGATCCCGTCGAGCTCGAGGCGACGCTCCGCGCCGCGAGCGCCGACGCCGACGTCTGCCTCGTCTCGGGCGGCCTCGGGCCGACCCATGACGACCGGACGGTCGAGCTCGTGGCCCGCGTCGCAGGCGCCGCGCTGCGCGTCGACGACGAGCTCGTGCGCCACATCGAGGGCGTCTCCCGCTCGGTCGCCAAGCGCCTCAACCGGCCGTACGCCGACTTCGCGGCGGGCGTGACGAAGCAGGCGACCGTCCCCGAGGGCGCGGTCGTGATCGGGATCGCCGGGACCGCGCCGGGGCTCGTGCTCGACGACGGCGGATGCGTCTTCGTCGTCCTCCCGGGGCCCCCGGGCGAGCTGCAGCGCCTGTGGCCGGCGGCCGTCGCGAGCGAGCCCGTGCAGCGGGTGCTGTCGCGGACCTCGCCGCCGGGCCGGCGCGTCCTCCGCTTCTTCGGCGCGAGCGAGTCCGCGGTCGCGCGGGCTCTGGCCGAGGCGGGCGGCGACGGGGACGGCGTCGAGGCGACGATCTGCGCCCGCGACTTCGAGATCCACGTCGACCTCGTCGTCGAGCCCGGGGCGGAGGCCCGGGCGGAGACCCTCGTGACGGCGATCCGCGAGCCGCTCGAGCGGTACCTCTTCAGCGAGGACGAGCGAACCGTCGCCGAGATCGTGCTCTCGCTCTGCCGCGAGCGCGGCCTGCGGCTCGCGACGGCCGAGTCGTGCACGGGCGGGCTGGTCGCGGTGCGGCTGACGGACGTCCCGGGCTCGAGCGACGTCTTCGTCGGCGGCGTCGTCGCGTACGCGAACGACGTCAAGCACGCCGCGCTCGGCGTCCCGGAGGAGCTCATCGACGCCCACGGCGCGGTCTCGGCCGAGGTCGCCGCCGCGATGGCGGCAGGCGCCAGGGAGCGGCTGGAGGTCGACGTGGGGATCGCGGTGACCGGCATCGCCGGCCCGGACGGCGGCACCGAGGCGAAGCCCGTCGGCCTCGTCCACCTGCACGTCTCGACGCCGTGGGACGAGCGCGGCGACGAGTTCTCCTTCCCGGGCGACCGCGACGCGATCCGCACCCGCTCCGCCGTCGGCGCGCTCCACCTCGCCCGGCGCCTTCTGACACAGAGTCGGCACAGAGCGGCATGACCCGGGCCGCTAGCGTCGGTGACGGTGACCGACTGCGGCTCTTCCTCGCGCTCCAGCTCCCCGCGGAGACCCTCGACCGCGTCGTCGACTGGCAGACTCGGCACCTCGAGCGCGGGCGGCTCGTGCCGCGCGAGCACCTGCACGTCACCCTCGCCTTCCTCGGTAGCCGGCCGTCCTCGGAGCTCCAGGCGATCGTGGACGCCCTCCGCCGCAGCCTGGACGGCGTCGGCGCGCTCCCGCTCGCCCCGCGCCGCTGGCGCGAGACCCGGAGCGTCGGGATGGTCGTGCTCGACGATCTCGGCGGGGGCGCGACCGCGCTCGCCGAGCGGCTCCACGCGCGGCTCGCCGAGCTCGACGTGTACCTCCCCGAGGCCCGGGCGTGGCTCCCGCACCTCACGATGCTGCGCTTCCGCGAGCGGCCACGGCTCCGGCCGCCGCTTCCCGAGACGGGAACATTCGTTCCGTCCGGTGCTGCTGCTTACCTGTCTCGTCTGCACCCGACCGGCGCCCGGTACGAGGTGCTCGATCGCGTCTCGCTGAACGCAGGAGGATGAATCGCATGAACCGGGAGGAAGCGCTCGACGTCGCGCTCGGCCATATCGAGCGGCAGTTCGGCAAGGGCTCCGTGATGCGCATGAGCGACGCCGCCCAGGTCTCGATCGGGGCGGTGTCGACGGGCTCGCTCTCGCTCGACCTCGCGCTCGGGATCGGGGGCCTGCCGCGCGGCCGGATCGTCGAGGTCTTCGGCCCGGAGTCGTCGGGCAAGACGACCCTCGTCTACCACGTGATCGCCGAGGCGCAGCGCCGCGGCGGGATCTGCGCCTTCATCGACGCCGAGCACGCGATGGACCCGACGTACGCGCGCCGGATCGGCGTCGACATCGACCAGCTGCTCGTCTCGCAGCCCGACACCGGCGAGCAGGCGCTCGAGATCGCGGAGCTCCTGATCCGCTCCGGCGCGGTCGACGTCGTCGCGGTCGACTCGGTCGCCGCGCTGACGCCGAAGGCGGAGATCGAGGGCGAGATGGGCGACAGCCACGTCGGCCTCCAGGCCCGCCTCATGAGCCAGGCGCTGCGCAAGCTCGCCGGCACACTCAACCGCACCG
>DASTKY010000068.1:0-5466 GCA_035715495.1 Gaiella sp.
CGGCCGCCTCGAGTTTCGCGCTCTGCGACCACAAGGCACCGTGTCTCTCGAAGACGTAGGCGGAGCCTGCGTTCGATCCGGCGGCCGTGTCGTCCAGCTGAGCGCCGACGACCGCCGTGTCGCCGGACAGCGCGACCGAGACGCCGAAGAAATCGTCCTCGGAGCCGTCCGCGGCGGTCAGCCTTGCCTGCTGGATCCACGTCTCGCCGCTCCGGACGAAGACGTATGCCGCTTCTCTGCGGTCTCCGACGAGGATCGTGCTCCCGGAGACGCCGACCGACGAGCCGAAGTCGCTGAAGGGCGACGGCGAGTCGGGGATCAGGCGCGCTCGCTGTGTCCATTGCCCCGTGGTGTCCCGCTCGAAGACGTACGCCGAGCCGGACCCACCGATGACGATCGTTCCTCCCGAGATCGCGATCGAGTGCCCGAAGTTGGTGTCGCCGTCCGCTGCCGTCAACCGCGCCACCTCCACCGTCGGCGCGGCAGCCCCCGCGACACCCACGACGACGAGCACGGCGAGCAGCCCCACGACCCCTGCGAGCATCCGGCGCCTGGCGCGCGACACGACCGAGTGCACAGCGACCCCTCCCTGTCGTCCGACGGCATGCGCCCGAGAGCGCCGGGCGCATCGTCGTCGCGACCCCTCGACCCTGTCAATCGCGCCCGCACTGGCGCATGCGACAATTGCGCGCGTGGACCTCGAGGTGATCCCGAAGCTCCGCGGCGTCTTCCACCTGTGGGCGCTCTGGGCGTCCCTGGCGGCCGGCATCGTGCTCGTGCTGCTCGCCGACGGCGTCGTCGAGACCGTTTCCTCGTGGGTCTACGCCGCCGCGCTCGCCGCGATGTTCGGCGCGAGCGCGCTCTACCACCGCTTCCCGTGGCGCGACGCCGCGAAGCGCGTCTGGGCGAGGCGCCTCGACCACTCGATGATCTTCCTCTTCATCGCGGGCAGCTACACGCCGTTCGCGGTCCTCTGCTTCGACGGCGCCACGCGCTGGCTCGTGCTCGTCTTCGTGTGGGCGGGGGCCGCGCTGGGGCTCCTGCTCGGGCTCGTCTGGATCGATGCGCCGCGTTGGCTCAGCGCGGTCGCGTACATCGCCGTCGGGTGGGTCGGCCTCCTCGCAGCTCCGCAGTTCTTCTCGGGGATCGGCGTCGGCGGCGCCGTCCTGGTGCTCGTCGGCGGCGGGCTGTACACGCTCGGCGCCGTCGTCTACGCGATGAAGTGGCCGAACCCGCTGCCGCGGCTCATCGGCTTCCACGAGGTGTTCCACCTGCTCGTGGTCGCAGCCGCCGTGACGCAGTTCGTCGCGGTCTCGTTGGTGGTGATGTGATGGCCCGCAAGGTCGAGCTCACCGACAAGGAGTGGCGCGAGCGCCTGACGCCCGAGCAGTACGCCACCCTCCGGCAGCAGGGCACGGAGCGCGCGTTCACCGGGGCGTACTGGGACACCAAGCAGCCGGGCGTCTACCGCTGCGCCGGCTGCGGCACCGAGCTCTTCCGGTCGGACGCGAAGTACGACTCGGGCTCCGGCTGGCCGAGCTTCGTCGAGCCCGCGGAGCTCGAGGCGGTGGAGACCCGGCTCGACCTGAGCCACGGCATGGCGCGGATGGAGGTCGTCTGCGCGACCTGCGGCGGCCACCTCGGGCACGTCTTCGACGACGGGCCGATGCCCGGCGGCAAGCGGTTCTGCATCAACTCCTGCGCGCTCGAGCTCGAACCGCAGGACGATGAGTGAGCTCCCGGCGGCGACGCGCCTCGGAGCGATCCGGCTCCGGGTGGGCGACGTCGACCGGGCCCGCAGCTTCTACGAGACCGTGATCGGGCTGCGCACGCTCGGCGCCTCCGACGGGCTGACCTCGCTCGGCGTCGACGACGGGAGCCCGTTCCTCGAGCTCGAGGCCGCGCCGGACGCCCCGCTGCGGCCGCCCGGGACGACCGGCCTCTTCCACCTCGCGGTGCTCGTGCCGACCCGAGCCGACCTCGCCCGGGCGCTCCGCCGGCTCGTCGGGGCGGGGTGGCGGCTCGACGGCGCCTCCGACCACCTCGTCAGCGAGGCGCTCTACCTGTCCGATCCCGAGGGGAACGGCATCGAGCTCTACCGCGACCGGCCGCGCGAGCAATGGCCGCGGACGGGGGAGAGCATCCAGATGGCGACGATCCCGCTCGACCTCGAGGACCTGCTCGCGGAGGACGGGGCGAGCGCGCCGGCCATGCCGCCGGAGACCACGCTCGGCCACGTCCACCTCCAGGTCGCCGACCTCGACGGCGCCGAGCCGTTCTGGGTCGACGCGCTCGGGTTCGAGCTGATGGCCCGCCTGCCGCCGCACGCGGCATTCGTCGCGGCCGGCGGCTACCACCACCACGTCGGGCTCAACACCTGGGCGGGGATCGGCGCTCCGCCGCCGCCGGAGGGCGCGCGCGGGCTCGACCGGTTCGAGGTCGTGCTGCCGAGCGAGGGCGAGCTCGACGCGGCCGCCGAGCGTCTCGCTCGCGTCACAGAGGTCGAGCGGACCGAGGAGGGTGCGCTCGCGCGCGACCCGTCGGGCAACGCCGTGCTGCTCCGCACGTGACCCACGAGGCGGCACTCGCGCTCGTGCGAGAGCTCTGCGGGCGGTTCCCCGAGGTCGGCGAGCGGCCGAGCCACGGGGCGCCGACCTTCTTCGTCCGCGGCAAGCGCGCGTTCCTGACGCTCCACGACGACCACCACGGCGACGGTCGCCTCGCGGTCTGGTGCGCCGCACCGGACGGGAACCAGGAGCTGCTGGTCTCGGCCGACCCGGAGACGTACTTCCGGCCGCCGTACGTCGGTCACCGCGGCTGGCTGGGCGTCCGGCTCGACCGCGGGATCGCCCCGGAGGAGCTGGCGGGCGTCGTCGAGGACGCGTACGCCGAGGTTGCGCCTGCGACCCTGCTGGCCGAGGCCGGCCTCCTCGACGAGAGCTAGGACCGGCCGAGCACGCGCTCGACCTCGTCGAGCCACGCGCGCTGCGCGGCGAGCAGCCGCTCGCCGAGGTCGAGGACGAGGAGCAGGTACGTGCGGCGGTGGGGCAGCGACTCCAGGCTCCGGTAGCCCTCCGCGAGCCGCTGCTCCTGGAGTTCGATCTCGCTCCGCACGGCGAGGAGCGACGCGAGCAGGCGCTCGTCGTCCCCGAGGATGTCGCCGGACATGAGCTTCGGCACCGCCTCGTTCTGGATGCGGGGGAGGGCGGGCGGCTCGACGATCCACTCGCGCAGCGCCTCGCGACCGCGCTCGGTGAGCGTGTAGAAGCTGCGCTCGCGGGTCTTGCCGGGCCGCTTCTCCGACGTGACGTAGCCGAGCTTCTCGAGCCGCTTGGGCTCCGCGTAGAGCCGCGACGCGGCGACCGCGTAGTAGATCTGGCCGCCGCGGCGGTTCATGTCGACGAGGTCCTGCGGCGAGGCGCCGCCGTCCCCGATCAGCGCGAGCGTGACGTACGAGACGTTGGTCAGGTCGCCGGCGATGGCCTGCCTCCCTCCGGTTGACAAACTCCTAATGAGAGTCTATAAGACTACTAAAGAGAGTTTAGCGAAGGAGGTAGCGCATGTCGACCACAGCCACGAGCCCCACCCTGGCGAGCCTCGCGGACCAGCTCCGCGGCGAGCTCGTCCTCCCCGGCGAGGCGAACTACGACGAGGCGCGCCGGGTCTGGAACGGGATGTTCGACCGGCGGCCCGCCGCGATCGCCCGCGCCCAGGGCGCGGTCGACGTGGTCGCCGTCGTGGACAACGCGCGCGAGGCGGGGCTCGAGCTCGCCGTCCGTGGCGGCGGTCACTCGTCGGCCGGCTACTCGACCGTCGACGGCGGGATCGTCCTCGACCTCTCGCGGATGCGCGGCGTGCGCGTCGACCCCGGGGCCCAGGTCGCCCACGCCCAGGCCGGCGCGCTGTGGGGCGACGTCGACCGCGAGACGCAGGCACACGGGCTCGCCGTCCCGGGCGGGCAGATCTCGCACACGGGCATCGCCGGCCTCACGCTCGGCGGCGGCATCGGGTGGCTCTCGCGGAAGCACGGCCTGACGATCGACAACGTGCTCTCCGTCGACCTCGTCACGGCCGACGGCCGGCTCGTGCGCGCGTCCGCGACCGAGCATCCGGACCTCTTCTGGGGCCTCCGCGGAGGCTCGGGCAACTTCGGCGTGGTCGTCTCGTTCGAGTACCGGCTCCACGAGGTCGGCCCGCTCGTGCTGGGCGGGCCGATCCTCTACGGCCTCGACGACGCGGCCGCGGCGCTGCGGAACGCGCGCGACGTGATGGCGGACGCGCCCGACGACGTCTCGCTCTGGCTCGTCCTGACGCACGTCTCGTCCGCGCTCCCGGTGCCGGAGGAGCTCCACGGGACCCCGGTGCTCGCCGTCGTCCCGTTCTGCACCGACCTCGAGCGCGGCCCCGACTTGCTCGAGCCGCTGACGTCTTTCGGGTCGCCGCTCGGCAGCTTCCACGGGCCGATCCCGTACGCCGTGCTCCAGTCCGCGCTCGACGGCGTCGACCCCCACGGTCACCGCTACTGGGAGCGGGGCGACTACCTCGCGGAGCTCCCGGACGACGCGATCGACGCGCTCGTCGACGGCGCGCGGACGGTCTCGTCGCCGCGGAGCGAGATCCTCCTCTTCCCGATGGGCGGCGCGGTCGCCCGTGTGCCGTCGGAGGCGACCGCCTTCGGCGACCGCTCGGCGCCGTGGGCGGTGTGGATCGCGAGCCAGTGGACGGATCCCGCCGAGGACGACCTCCACCGGGACTGGACGCGCGGCTTCTCGGCGACCCTCGCGCCGTGGACGACCGGCGGGGTGTACGTCAACGCGATCGGCGGCGACGTGACCGAAGGGCGCAAGGCGGCCGCCTACGGCGGGCCGGCGAAGCTCGAGCAGCTGCGGGAGCTCAAGCGGGAGTGGGACCCCGAGAACCTCTTCCACCTGAACCACAACGTCGCGCCCTGACCCCGGAGAGGGCGGGAGCGGGCTCGACGGCCCGCTCCCGCCGTCGCCTGACGGGTCAGCCCAGGGCCGCGCCCTCTGCGGCGACCGTGGGCACGGGCTCGGGGAGACGCAGCATGCGGAACGCGTTGACGACGCCGACGAGCGACGCGAGGAGCGTCACGAGCAATGCGACCTGGAGGGCGAGGTGGCGGGCGTCGGTGTTGATCGAGAGGATCTCGTCCTGCACCGCCTCGGGCTGGCCCGCGAGGAGCTGCTCCAGCTGCGCGTCGCTCATCACCTGCGCGTCGTCCTCGAGGACGTTCGCGATGTGCTCCTGATCGTCGGGCGGCAGGACGCTGCTCGCGTCCGCCTTGTGCGTGAACGCGATCGACAGCGTCGCGAGCATGATCGCGCCCGAGAACGCGAGGCCGAACGAGAGGCCGAACGACCCGGTCGCCGACGTGACGCCGGCCGCCTCACCGACCCGCTCCTCCGAGATCGGGGACAGCGCGTAGTTGTTGAGCTGCGAGGCGAG
>DASTKY010000069.1:0-4543 GCA_035715495.1 Gaiella sp.
GGCGCGCACCTCCTCCTCCTGGCGCTTGCGCTCGGTCACGTCCGCGCCGGAGAGCAGGACCCGCGCCGCGCCCCACTGGTCGAGGATCGGGGTCGCCGTCCACGCGACCGTGCGCTCGCGCCCGTCGCGCCTGAGCCAGCGCGACTCGCGCTCGGCCTGCGGCACGCCGTTCGCCGCGCCCGCGATCGCCATCCGCGCCGGGAACTCGTCCTCGTCGAGGACGAGGTCGAGGAACGAGCCGCCCTCCAGGTCCTCGACCTGCCAGCCGAACGCGTCGCAGAAGGCGCGGTTCGCGCCGTGCTGGACGATCCGCGCGTCGTGGTCCGTGACCACGATGAAGCTCGGGATCGTGCTCGCGACGGCGTTCGCGAAGTCCCACTGTCGCTGCAGCTCGACCTCGCGGCGCTTGCGGTCGGTGATGTCGATCCCGCCCGCGATGATCCGCACGACGTTGCCGTGCTCGTCGGCGAGCGGCGCGGACTGCCACGCGATCACGCGCTCCTGCCCCTGCGCGTTCGTGAAGGCGTTCTCGTACGCGCTCGCCACGAAGGTCGGCGCCGCGGCGTGGAAGCGCTCGATCATCGCGTCGCGCTCGGCCGGGTCGATGAAGATGTCCCAGAAGTAGCGCCCCTCGATGCGGCTCCGGTCCTCGAGGCCGCTGGCCGCCTCGACGGCGCGGTTGAAGTTGCGGATCCGTCCCTCGGTGTCGACGACCGCGAGAAGGCTCGGGGCCGTGTCGATGATGGTCTCGAGGAAGCGGTACTGCGCGCGGATCTCGGCCTGCAGGCGCTCCTTCTCGAACGCGAGCGACGCCGTCGCCGCGACGGCGTCGACCAGCTCGCGCTGGTGGGTCAGCGTCCGGTCGTGGAGAAGCGCGGCGACGCGCTGGCCGCCGTGCTCGACGAACGTGGCGGCGTGGGCGCCCTTCGCGATCGGGTCGGAGAGCGGGCGCCCTTCCTCGTCGACCCACGACTCGCGCTGCGCCGACCAGTAGGCGAGCTCGAGCGACGGGTCGCCGAGCGCGTCCGCGAGCGCGTCGCGGAGCGGCATCCCGTTGCCGAGCGCGATCGCGAGGTCGGCGATGCCCGCCCGCGCGAGCCGGGTCCGGAGGATCCCCGCGAGGAACGCGACCGGGATGAACGCCAGCGAGATCAGGGCGACGTGCTCGAGCCAGAGCCCGGCCGACTCGCTGAACGCGCTGACGATGCCGCCGGCGACGAGCGCCGCGAGCGCCTCGAGGGTGAAGAGGTACACGGGGCCGACGACGCGGCGGAGCGGCGGGGTCGCGGCCCGGTAGCGGTGGACGAGCCGCATGAAGACGACGAGCGCCATCGCGGCCGCGAGGAGCGCGTACGCGATCGGCACCGCGCGCGCGAGCCAGTCGCTGTCGGCGACGACGAACGCGCTCTCCGGGCAGTCGCCGCACGACGGGATCGGCGAGGGGTCGACGAGCACGACCGAGAGCGGGCCGAGCGTGACGACCATCGTCACCGCGAGGACGATCCACCGGTCGCGCTCGGGCAGGCGCCCCATCGGGTACGAGAGGACGAGCTGCGTGAACGGGATCAGCGCCAGCCCGCTCAGGGCGTAGCCGAGCGTGAAGAGCGTCGCGTAGTCCGAGGCCTGGAGCGCGCCGAGCGACCAGAGGAGCCCGACGGCGAGCATCTGCCCGCCCGTCCGGTTGTGCGGCCGGCGCCAGGCGGCGATCGTCCCGGAGACCGTGAAGACCGCGCCGGCGGCCACGACGAGCACGACGAGGGTCTGGCGCTCGCCGAGCGGGTCGCTGAGGACGAGCCAGAACGCGCCTGCGTAGAGCACGGCCGCGAGCGCCACGAGGGCGGCGAGCCGCCCGCGGGTCACGGCAGCAGCGAGCGAACGGCGGGGCCGCTGAGGTCGGCCTTCGAGATGAAGCCGCGTGCCCCGCTGGAGGCGATCAGCCCGTTGTAGTCGGAGACGTCGCGGCTCGAGACGAGCACGACCGCCGGGCCCGCCTCGCCCAGCTGCTCCAGCACCGCGAAGCCGTCCATGTCGGGGAGCTGCACGTCGAGCAGCACCGCGTCGGGGTGCAGCTCGCCGATCGCGGTGAGCGCGCCCTCGCCGTCCTCGGCCTCGCCGACCACCGTGAACCCGTCCGCCTCGAGCACGGCCCGCGCGCAGCGGCGGAAGCTCGGGTGGTCGTCGACGATCACGATCGTCGTGGGGGCCATCTCCATTGCATGCAAATCGTGGCAGACGCCGTCGGGGCGCATAGTGTGGCAAACCGCACGTCGGTTGCCTCGCCCGCAGGATTCCGCAGGTGCGGAGTCCTGCGGCTCGATCCCTCGCCTGCGGCGAGGCAGATCCCTGAAGGCGCCCGCTGTCGCGGTCGCAACTGCCTCGCGCGCCGGACAGCGCGTGTGGGCGCGCGCCTCGTGCCCTCGACCGAGGCGTTTTGGCGCGGAGCGATGACGCGTCATACTCGCGCGCATGGTCTCGATCGAGCAGTCCGCCTCCGAGCGGATCCTCGCCGAGCGGCGGCGCTACGTCTCGGGCGGGATCGGGACGCCCCGGCTCGTCGTCACCGCCGCGGACGGCGCGCGCGTCACCGACGCCGACGGCCGGACGTTCGTCGACTTCGCGGGCGGGATCGGCTGTCAGAACACGGGCCACCGCTTCGCGCCCGTCGTCGAGGCGATCCACCAGCAGGCCGACGCGTTCCTCCACCAGTGCTTCATGGTCGGCGTCTACGAGCCGTACGTCGAGACGTGCCGGCTGCTCGCCGAGCTCTCGCCGTGCGCAGGGGCCGAGCAGAAGTCGATCCTCGTCAACTCGGGCGCCGAGGCGAACGAGAACGCCGTGAAGATCGCGCGGGCCGCGACGGGCCGCCCGGCCGTCGTCGTCTTCGACAACGCGTTCCACGGTCGGACGCTCCTGACGATGACGATGACGAGCAAGGTGCACCCGTACCGGGCGGGCTTCGGCCCGTTCGCCCCGGAGGTGTACCGCGCGCCCTCGCCGTACCCGTACCGCGGCGTCACGAGCGACGACGCGATCGCCGGGCTGCGGCAGCTCTTCAAGACCGAGGTCGACCCAGCGACGGTCGCCTGCGTCCTGCTCGAGCCCGTCCAGGGCGAGGGCGGCTTCCTCCCGATGCCGCCGGACTACCCGGCCCGCCTCGCCGAGGTGTGCCGCGAGCACGGGATCCTCTACGTCGACGACGAGGTGCAGTCCGGCGTCGGCCGGACCGGGCGCATGTGGGCGATCGAGCACTACGACGGCGTCGAGCCCGACCTCCTCGTCTCGGGGAAGTCGATCGGCGGCGGCCTCCCGCTCGCGGCCGTGACGGGCCGCGCGGAGCTGATGGACGCCGTCCCGCCCGGCGGCCTCGGTGGCACGTTCGGCGGCAACCCGCTCTCGTGCGCCGCGGCCGTCGCGGTGCTCGAGGCGGTCCGTGAGCCCGGCTTCCTCGAGCGCGCCGCGACCGTCGGCCGCGTGCTCCGCGAGCGCCTCGACGCGCTCGCCGGGCGGTACGACGCGATCGGCGAGGTGCGCGGGCTCGGCCCGATGATCGCGTTCGAGCTCGCCGAGCAGCGCCCGGAGCGCGCGAAGGCGATCGTCGACGCCGCGTTCGAGCGCGGCCTCCTGCTCCTCTCGTGCGGCCTGTACGGCAACGTCGTCCGGCTCCTGCCTCCGCTCACGATCTCCGACGAGGAGCTCGAGGACGGGCTGGCGCTGCTCGACGACGCGCTCGGCGCGGCCGGGTGAGCGACACGCCCGACATCCGCCTGCGCGGCCTCCGCAAGGAGTACGGCGACGTGGTCGCGGTCGACGACGTCGACCTCGACGTCGCGCGCGGCGAGTTCTTCACGATGCTCGGCCCCTCGGGGTCGGGCAAGACGACGACGCTGCGGATGATCGCGGGCTTCGAGCGGCCCGACGCCGGCGCGATCGAGCTCGACGGGCGGGACGTCGCGTCGCTCCCGCCGTACGACCGGCCGGTCAACACCGTGTTCCAGGACTACGCCCTCTTCCCGCACATGACCGTCCAGCAGAACGTCGAGTACGGCCTGATGGTCAAGCGCGTCGACAAGGCCGAGCGAACGCGGCGCGCCGGCGAGGCGCTCGCGATGGTGCGGCTCGAGGGGTTCGGCGGCCGGAAGCCGAACCAGCTCTCGGGCGGCCAGCGGCAGCGGGTGGCGCTCGCGCGCGCGATCGTCAACCGGCCGCGCGTCCTGCTGCTCGACGAGCCCCTGGGCGCGCTCGACCTGAAGCTCCGCCAGGAGATGCAGATCGAGCTGAAGCAGATCCAGCAGGAGGTCGGGATCACGTTCGTCTACGTGACGCACGACCAGGAGGAGGCCCTGACGATGAGCGACCGGATCGCGGTCTTCAACCGCGGCCGGATCGAGCAGGTCGGGCCGCCCGCAGAAGTCTACGAACACCCCCGCAGCGAGTTCATCGCGGGGTTCGTCGGGGTCTCGAACGTGATCGAGCGGGACGGCCGGAGATCCACCATCCGACCGGAGAAGATCCACGTGCTCGAGCCCGGCGAGCAGCCGGAGGC
>DASTKY010000070.1:0-6362 GCA_035715495.1 Gaiella sp.
GATCGCGAGCAGGGCGAAGAGCCCCGTCTGACGAATCGTCACGAGGTGCCTCTCGCCCCGGTCGCATGGTCGGGTCGGACGGCGAGGAGGACGCCCCGGTCGACCGTGACCGTCGCCTCGGGCGCTTCGAAGACGTTCGAGACGCCCCGGCTCGAGCCCGGGTCGAGCGTCTCCGCGCGAAGCGGGTACGCGAGCCCGTCCGTGGACACGCCCGCCGCGGGCCCGCCGAGCGCGAGCAGCGTCAGGAGCTCTCCCGGGGAACCGGCGAGCGACCGCGTCCCGCGAACCACGTGCACGAGGGCGCCCCCGACGAGCGCGTCGAGCTCGACTTCGGCGTAGCGATCCGAGGCGAGGAGCAGGAGCGAGGCGAGGAGATGGTCGAGGCGCCCCTCCGCGCTTGCGACGACCAGGACGCGCCCGGCGCCGAGCCGGACAGCCTCGTCGAGCGCGAGCTCGAGGTCGGTCGCGTCCTTCCGCGCGGGGTGGCCGAGGACGCGGACGCCGTCCTGCTCGAGTCGCGCGAGCGTCTCGGCGGCGATCGAGTCGAGATCGCCGATCACGACGTCGACCGAGAGCCCGAGCGCGAGCGCACGGTCGGCGCCGCCGTCGGCGGCCACCACCGTCGGCGCCGCGGGCACCTCGACGACGGGGCCCCGCCCCGCTGCCACGACCACGACGTCCGGCTCCTGCACGCGTTCCTCCGCTGGCATTACCCAGGTCAGGTTCTGCGGGTCGGCGGCGCGCTAGCCGCCCTCTCAGCCCGGATGCCCGAGCTCCCCGATTCGCTCCCGCGCATGCTACCGCCCGCGCGGGGCGCGGGCGGCAGCGGTCCGGGTCGGTGCGGCTAGGCCGCGAGGGGCACGGAGGCGTCCTGGACGAGCGCCTCGAGGTGCGTGCGGAGCCGCTCCGCGACGAGCGGGTCGCGGAGCTGGAGCGCCTCGTCGAAGAGGTTCTGCGCGCGTGCGATCGGCAGCTCGCCTGCGAGGACGCGGGCGCCGGCGATCCCGAGGATGCGCCGCAGGTCCTGCTGGGCCCACAGCGCGCCGTACTGGCCCGTCGTGGCGCCGGCGACGGCGGCGGTCTTCCCCCAGAGGGGCGCGCCGCCGCCCGGCGGCCGCGAGGCCCAGTCGATCGCGTTCTTGAGGACCCCGGGGACCGAGCCGTTGTACTCCGGCGTCACGACGAGCAGTGCGTCGGCGGCCCGGATGCGCTCCCGCAGGTCGCGGACGGCGTCGGGCTCCTCGCCCGGCACGTCGAGGTCGGCGTCGTAGAGCGGGACGTCCCCGAGCCGGTCGTAGACCTCGACGTCGACGCCGGCGGGCGCCAGCCCGGCCGCGGCGCGGGCCACGGCCGAGTTGAGCGACTGCTCGCGCAGGCTGCCGGAGAGGGCGAGGATCCGCATCGTCAGCTCGTCCGGATCGCCGCGAACGTCGCCGTCAGCGCGACGTCCTTCGGGAGGAGGAACCCACCGCCGGTGAGCGGCGCGTTCCAGTCGAGGCCGAACGCCGTGCGGTCGACGACGGTGCCGAGCCGCAGCCCGAGGCGCTCGTTGCCCCACGGGTCCTGCTCGGGGCCGGTGACCGAGCCGCGGAGCTCGACCGGGCGCGTGACGCCCTTGATCGTGAGCTCGCCCCGGACGACGACCTCGTCGCGGTCCTGCTCGACCGAGGTCGAGGCGAAGCGGAGCTCGGGATAGCGCTGCGTGTCGAAGAAGTCGGGCGACCCGAGGTGCGTGTCGCGGGTCTCGTCGAACGTCGTCAGGGTCGTGGCGTCCACGGTGCCCGTGACGCTCGACGCCTCGCCGCCGACGATCGTGCCCGTGAACCCGAGCACGCGGCCCTTGATCGCGACGAGACCGAGCTTCCTGACCTCGAACTCGAGCGCCGACCAGGTGGGGTCGATCTCCCACTCGCCCGCCGGGATGGCGGTCCGAGCGGTCTCGACGGCCACGGTCTGTGTCATTGTCGTACCTCCTGGGAACGGGAGTTGGGAACGGGTCGAGGACCAGATATCCTTGATGACTCAAACAACTGTACACCGAGAAGCGTGATGAGTCAAGTATTGACCACTCAATCGAATGCCGTGCTCGCGTTCACGTCGCTCCTGCGGGCGCACGCGGCCGTGACGCGCGACCTGAGCGCGAAGCTCCTCGCGGACCACGAGTTGACGATCAGCGACTACGAGGTGCTGCTCCGGCTCGCGAACGCGCCCGACCGTCGCCTGCGCCGCGTCGACCTCGCGGCGGAGGTGCTGCTCACCGCGTCGGGCATCACGCGACTCCTCGACGGCCTGGAGCGCGGCGGCTACGTGGAGCGGGGGACCTGCGAGACCGACCGCCGTGTCGTCTACGCCGTCCTCACCGAGGCCGGCCTCCGCAAGGTGCGGGAGGCGTCCGCCAGCCACGTGGCGCAGATCGACGAGCTCTTCGGCGGGCAGTTCGACCCGGCCGAGCTCGTGCGGATGGAGACGCTCCTGACGCGTCTCGGCGGGCCGCGTCGCGACGAGTGCGTGCCCGACGCGTGAGACGCGGGCTGTCGGCTACCTCCGGACGCTGAAGCCCGCCTCGCCCGTCGGCGCGGCCTCCTCGACCTCGAGGCGCTCGACCTGCGCGCCCGACGGCCCGCGCCGGAACCAGTCCGTCAGCACCTCGATGTCCTCCGGCGGCCCTTCGAGCTCGGCCTCGACCGCTCCGTCGGCGCGGTTGCGGACCCAGCCGGCGATCCCGAGCTCGTCGGCGCGCCGCCGGGCGCTCTCCCGGAACCAGACCCCCTGGACGAGCCCGTGGGCGACGACTCTCCGGCGCAGGCGCTCCACGCGGCCGAGGATACGGAGCGGCGGGACGGGGTAGGCGGAGTCGAGCGCGCCCTGCGCCCGTCCGCCGAGGAGGAGCCATGCCCGAGACCACGAGCCAGAGCAACGCCCGCGAGCTCCTGTGGGAGCTCGTCAAGGACATCCAGTTCGCGATGTTCACGACCCGCGCCGACGGCCGCCTTCGCTCGCGGCCGATGACGACGCAGAACTCGGAGGTCGACGAGCGGTCGAGCCTCTGGTTCTTCATGTCGCGCGGGAGCGACGCGGTGGGCGACCTCGAGTCCGATCCCGTCGTCAACGTCGCGTACGCCGACCCCGGCCGCGACGCCTACGTCTCGGTCTCGGGCGAGGCGGCCGTGGTCGAGGACCGCGCGAAGAAGGAGCAGCTCTGGTCGAAGCTCGCCGAGGCGTGGTTCCCGGACGGCGTCGACGACCCCGAGCTGGCGCTCGTCGAGGTCCGGATCGAGGACGCCGAGTACTGGGACGTCAAGGAGAGCAAGGTGACCCAGCTCTTCAAGATGGCCAAGGCCGCCGTGGTCAGCGAGCCTCCGAGCGGGATGGGAGAGCACGGCGAGGTGCACATGGGCCGCGGCGCGGCCTCCTGACGCGGCCGCCGGCCGCCTCCGATGTCCCATCCGCTGCTACACTCCGCCGCCGGCGGTCACCCGATCGTCGCCTTTTCGAGCCATGACGACCTACACCGCCAAGCCGGGCGAGATCCAGCGCGAGTGGTACCTCGTGGACGCCGAGGGGAAGACCCTGGGCCGTCTCGCGACGGAGATCGCCGACACGCTGCGCGGGAAGGGAAAGCCCACCTATACGCCGCACGTCGACACGGGCGACTTCGTGATCGTCGTGAACGCGGAGAAGGTGCACGTGACGGGCAAGAAGCTCGACGAGAAGATCGTCTACCGGCATTCCGGCTACCCCGGCGGCCTCAAGCAGCGGACGCTCCGCGAGCAGCTCGAGCGGCGGCCGACCGAGGTGATCCGCAAGGCGGTCAAGGGGATGCTGCCGAAGAACAAGCTCGCGGCCGCGCAGCTGCGCAAGCTCAAGGTCTACGCAGGCCCGGAGCACCCGCATTCCGCGCAGGCCCCGAAGGAACTGGAGCTGTCGCATGTCTGAGCTGGCCACGTATCGCGGCACCGGGAAGCGGAAGACCTCGGTCGCGCGCGTCATCCTCCGACCCGGCGACGGCACCACGTGGATCAACGGGCGCACGCTCGAGGACTACTTCCCCCGGGCCACCCACCGCACGCTCGCGCTCTCGCCCCTCAAGACCGCCGACGCCGAGGGTCGCTACGACCTGCGCGTCCGGGTGCACGGCGGGGGCGTCAGCGGACAGGCGGGGGCCGTCCGGCACGGCATCGCCCGCGCGCTCGTGGAGGCCGACCCGGAGCTCCGGGTGCCGCTCAAGCGGCAGGGCTTCCTCACGCGGGACGCACGTCAGGTCGAGCGCAAGAAGGCCGGCCTGCACAAGGCGCGCAAGGCGCCGCAGTTCAGCAAGCGCTAGGTCGCGAGGGGCTCTCGCGCGGGCGGGGTCTCGCGCATCTCGTCGTCGTGGACCACAATCCGGACATGGGAGGTGTGGTGGCCGAAGGTCGGGCCGCTGCTCGACGCTTCTTCGGGACCGACGGTGTCCGAGGGGTCGTCGGCGCGTCGTTGACCGATGACCTCGTGACGCGCGTCGCGCGCGCCGCGACGCTGTGGTCCGGGCGCCGGAGCCGCGTCGTCGTCGGCCGCGACACGCGGGCCTCGGGGCCTGCGCTCGAGACCGCCGTGGCGCGTGGGATCGTCGAGGCGGGCGGCACGGCCGTCCTCGCCGGCGTGCTCCCGACGCCCGCGGTCGCGCTGCTCGCGCAGGACCTCGGCCTCGTCGTCTCCGCGTCCCACAACCCGCCCGAGTACAACGGGATCAAGGTCTTCGACCGCGAGGGCCACAAGCTGTCCGACGAGGACGAGCTCGACATCGAGGCGCTCCTCGACACCGCCGGGCCGGGAGGCGGCTCTGTCGAGGAGGCGGACGACGCTCTCGGCGGCTACGTCGACCACGTGCTCGACCACTTCGGCTCGGACCTCTCGGGCCTGCGGATCGCGGTGGACTGCGCGAACGGCGCGTTCTCGTCGATCGCACCGGAGATCTTCGAGCGCCTCGGCGCGCGGGTGACGGCGCTCGCGAACGCGCCGGACGGCACCAACATCAACGTGGGCTGCGGCGCGACCGACCTCGGGCTCCTCCAGGCGGCGGTGCGCGCGGGCGACTACGACCTCGGCGTCGCCTTCGACGGGGACGGCGACCGGATGCTCGCGGTGGACGAGCGCGGGGAGGCGGTCGACGGCGACCAGATCGTCGCGATCTGCGCGCTCGCGCTCGACGTGCCGCTCGTCGCCGTCACCTCGATGACGAACCTCGGCTTCCACCGCCTCATGGAGGAGCGCGGCGTCCGCGTGGTCACGACCGACGTCGGCGACCGGTACGTCCTCGAGGCGCTGCGCCGCGAGGGCGGGCGGCTCGGCGGGGAGCAGTCCGGGCACCTGATCGTCCTCGACGGGCACGTCACCGGAGACGGCCTCGCGGCCGCGCTGACGCTCTGCCGCTCGCTGGGCGGCGGGTCGCTCGCCGAGGCGGCGGCCGCCATGCCCCGCTACGCGCAGGCGAAGCAGAACGTGCCGCTCGACCCGCCCGTCGTCCCGGCCCGGGTCGCCGCGGAGGTCGAGCGCCTGAACGCCGAGCTCGACGGCCGCGGGCGCGTGCTCGTGCGTCCCTCCGGGACGGAGCCCCTCGTCCGCGTGCTCGCCGAGGCGAAGCGCGCCGAGGAGGCCGAAGACCTCTGTGCTAGCATCGCCCGTCTCGTCCGGCAGGGGGCCGGAACGGCCTAAAATCCCTGCAAACCGGGCGTCCGATGGGGCGTCGCCGCCCGGCTCGACCAAGGAGACCAGGATGTGCGGGATCATCGGATACGTCGGGCCCCGTGAGTGCAAGGCGCTCCTGCTGCACGGCCTCGAACGCCTCGAGTACCGCGGCTACGACTCGGCGGGGATCGCGCTGCTGGAAGACGGCGGGCTGACCTATACGAGGGCGGTCGGCAACCTCCAGAACCTGCGCGAGCACGCCGGCGACGGCCCGTCCCCCGCCACCACCGGCCTCGGCCACACGCGCTGGGCGACCCACGGCGGCGTCACCGAGGCCAACGCGCACCCGCTCGCGGCCGAGGAGAGCGAGAAGCTCGCGATCGTCCTGAACGGGATCGTCGAGAACTACCGCGAGCTCACCCAGAGTCTCGTCACCGACGGTCATACGTTCACGTCGGAGACGGACGCCGAGACCGTCACCCATCTGATCGAGCGCCACTACGACGGCGATCTCGCGGTCGCGGTCCGCGCCGCCTTTGCCGAGCTCCGCGGCCACTACGCGTTCGTCGTCATACACCACGACCATCCGGGGCTCCTCGTCGGCGCACGCCAGCAGGGCGTCCCGCTCGTCGTGGGGATCGGCGCGGACGAGACGTTCCTCGCCTCGAACGCGGCCGCGTTCCTGCGCGAGACGCGGA
>DASTKY010000071.1:0-3267 GCA_035715495.1 Gaiella sp.
GCCGCCCACGACGACCACGACCTTGTCACGGAAGAAGGCGGCGTCGCACGTCGCGCAGTACGAGACGCCCCGGCCCTGGAGCAGCTGCTCCGACTCGAGCCCGAGCTGGCGCGCGTGCGCGCCCGTCGCCACGATCACGGACTCCGCGCGGTACTCGTCGTCGCCGACCCAGACCCGGAACGGCCGCTGCGAGAAGTCGACGCGGGTCACGTCGTCGGTCACGAAGGTCGTGCCGAACCGCTCGGCCTGGCGCCGGAAGTCCTGCATCATCGCCGGGCCCATGATCCCGTCGGCGTAGCCCGGATAGTTCTCGACGTCCGAGGTGATCATCAACTGCCCGCCCCAGTTGAAGCCCTCGATCACGAGCGGCTCGAGGTTGGCGCGCGCCGCATAGAGCGCTGCGGTGTAGCCGGCGGGACCGCCGCCGATCACGATCACGTTCCTGACGTCTGTCACGGTGTTTCGGAGCTCCTCGGGTCGAATCTTGCCCTGCAAGAGTAGAAACGAATCCGCCCCTTCGGGTGTTCCGCCGTCACGCCGCGGTGGCCTCGCCCGGCCGCTCCTCCTGCCGCTCGTCCGCGGGGACGAGCTCGGCGGCCGAGAGCAGGCGCGTCTGGCGCTCGATGGGGACGAGCTCCTCGGGCGTCACGCCCGTGATCCCGTGCTGCTCGAACCGGCGGGCCTGGGGGAGCACCTGGCGCTCGAGCGACCCCACGGTCTCGTTGAAGGCCTTCACCGCGCCGTCGAGGGAGCGCCCGAGCTTCGAGACGTGCGTGCCCATGGTCGAGAGCCGCTTGTAGAGCTCGCGGCCGAGGTCGGAGATCTTGCGCGCGTCCTCGGCGATCGTCTCCTGCTGCCAGCCGTAGTGGACCGCGCGCAGCAGCCCGATCAGGTTCGTCGGCGAGGCGGGGATCACGTTGTTCTCGACGGCGAGCTCGACCAGTGACGGATCGTGCTCGAGCGCGGCGCGGAGGAACGCCTCGTCCGGGAGGAACATCACGACGAACTCGGGCGTCGAGTCGAGCTGCCGCCAGTAGCCCTTCTGCCCGAGCTTGAGCACGTGCTCGCGCACGTGGCGCGCATGCTCCCCGAGGCGGGCCCGGCGCTCGTCGTCCGTCGCGGTCGTCTCCACCGCGTCGAGGTAGGCCGTGAGCGGCGCCTTCGAGTCGATCACGACCTGCTTCCCTCCCGGGAGGCGGACGATCACGTCCGGGCGCAGGATGCGGCCGTCCCCGTCGCGGGTCGTCGGCTGCTCGACGAAGTCGCAGTGCTGGACCATTCCCGCCATCTCGACCACGCGGCGCAGCTGGATCTCGCCCCAGCGGCCGCGCACGTGCGGCGCCCGGAGCGCGGTCACGAGGTTGCTCGTCTCACTATGGAGCCGGAGCTGCTCCTCGCGGAGCGCGCGCACGGCCTCCGTCAACGACCCATAGGCCTGCTTGCGGGCGCTCTCGAGCGCGCTGACCTGCGTCTCGACCTTCCCGAGCGACTCGCGCAGGGGCCCGACGTACGCGTCGAGCTTCGTCTGCGCCAGGTCGAGGAACGCGCCCGAGCTCTCCTTCATCGCCTCGGCCGAGGCCGCGCGCACCGCGCTCGCGACGCGCTGGTCGAGCGTCCCGCGCTCGGCGTCGAGCAGCGCCTCTGCCTCGATCGCGCGCCGCTCCAGCGCCCGGTTCTCGAGGTCGAGCGCGCCGGCGCGCGTCGCCGTGCCGTGCGCGGCGACGAGACGGCCGCGAAGCGCCAGCGCGACCGCCGCGCCGCCGATCGCGATGCCGACGACGATGCCGATGAGCACAGCTGCGATCGTCATGAGGGCGAGGGACCGTAGCGGCAGCCCCGGACGGAGCCGGACGGGCGCTGCGGCGCCGGGCCCACCGGTATCGTTGCGGCTCCGAAATGCCCCCGAAACCACGCCCACACGGCAAGAAGAAGCCCCGCGCCGCCGTCCCCAAGGCGGGGTCGAGCGCGGGCCGCGACAACAACCGCCTGCTGATGTTCCTCGCGATCGGCGGCGCCGCCGTCCTCGCGCTGATCGGGATCGGCGCGGCGCTCGCGCTCGGCGGGGGCGACGACGACCCGCCCGGCGACGCGCGCGCGGCCCTCGAGGCGGCCGGCTGCACGCTGAGCGCGACGCCCGCGCTCGAGGGCGTGCACTCGATCACGACCCCGAACGGGACGTCGCCCAAGTGGATCACCGATCCGCCGACCAGCGGGCCCCACTACCAGGTGCCGGCCGTCTGGGGCGTCTACACCGATCCGGTGAACCAGGCGCAGCTCGTCCACAACCTCGAGCACGGCGGCGTCGCGATCCAGTACGGGAGCGACGTCCCGGCCGCGACCGTCCAGCAGCTCAAGGCCTTCGCCCAGGACCACCCGCGCGGCACGGTGGTCGCGCCGTACCCGTCGCTCGGCGACCAGATCGCGCTGGGGGCGTGGGTGACCGAGAGCGCCTCCGAGCCCGAGAAGGGCACCGCCTACCTCGCCAAGTGCCCCGCCTTCGACGAGGCCGCGTTCGCCGCGTTCCTCGACGCGTACCAGTTCCGGGGCCCCGAGCGCTTCCCGCCGGACACGCTCTTACCGGGCCGGACCTAGCCGTCCCGCGCCGGGGTGGCGGAACTGGTCAGACGCAGTCGGCTTAAAACCGACCGTCCCTCGGGACATCTGGGTTCGACTCCCAGCCCCGGCACTCGTCCTTGTTCGCCGAGCGGGATTCGGCAGATGCCGAATCCCGCGGCTTGATCCCCGCCCTGCGGGCGGGGCACACCCCTGAAGGCGTCGGCTTCGCCGCCGCACTGACTCATCGCCTCCAGTGGTTTCTTGGGAGACGGCTCTACCTCGGCGGCGGCCACCCCGGGCGGGTCATCTCGAAGCTGTCGGTGACGTCGACGTACTCGCGGTAGCCGAGGCGGCCGATGGGGCGGAGGCGACGGACGTCGACGAGGCCGTCGAGGAGCAGCTCGTCGTCGATGTGGACGCCGACGACCTCGCCGAAGACGACCGTGTTCGGGTCGTCGGGATCGGGCGTCGGCAGCTCGACCGAGGTCACGACCCGGCATTCGAGGTGCACGGGGCTCTCGCCGACCCGCGGTGGTGCGACGAGCCGCGACGGGACCGGCGTCAGGCCGGCGAGCTCGAGCTCGTCGACTCCCCGCGGGGCGGGCGTGCTCGTCAGGTTGACCGCCTCGCGGAGCGCGTGGGTCGCGAGGTTGACGACGAACTCACCGGTCGCGAGCGCGTTTCGCATCGAGTCCTTGTGGCCGCCCTCAC
>DASTKY010000072.1:0-5954 GCA_035715495.1 Gaiella sp.
TCCGGGAGGAGCCCGGCCGCTCCGCGCGCTACGCGATGCGCTCGAGGTCGTGCTCGAGCCGATGCTCGAGCGAGCGCAGCTCGCGGCGCAGTGGCAGCTTCGCGGCCCGGCCGGTGCGGAGCGTGTCGAGGGCGCAGGCGAGGAAGCACGCCGCGCCCAGCGAGGTGTTCCAGTTCGCCGCGGCGAGGTCGACGATCGAGCCGGTCGACGGCACGACGTAGCCGGCGACGGCGGAGATGCCGAAGAAGACGCAGCCGAGCAGGTTGACGGCCGGCTGCCACCAGCCGTCGCCGCGAGCGGGACGCCATCCGAGGCGGCCGCGGCGCGGCGAGGCCGCATATGCGATCGCGCCCGAGACCAGGAAGCAGATCGACCCACGCCAGTCCGGCCGCCAGACGAGCCTGTCGTAGTCGGAGCTCGTCAGCGCGACGTCCAGCGCCTCGTAGGTCGTGACGTTGAAGAAGAGCGTCCCGGCCGACTGGACGATCGCCGACCACCACGCGGCACGGCCGCCGGCCTCCGACGACCGCCACGCGTCCCATGCGAGCCAGCTCTGGAGCGCCCCGCCGGCGGTGAAGAGGATCGAGCCGACGAAGAACGTGATCGCGTCGGCCCGGTCGCCGACGAGCTGCAGGTAGCCGGGGAACGGGCCGACGAGGAAGCACGTCGAGCCGAGCGCGAAGCACAGAGCCATCCAGCGCAGACGGGTCACGGGCCGATCCTCTCGCACGCGCGGGCGCGCGTGCCGCTACGCCGGGGCGTACCGCTCGGGCGCCGCCTCCGGGATCGCCTCGATGATCTGCCGGACGATCTGCGGGTGGTCGCACTCGAGCAGCTCGATCACGTGCCCGTCGGGCGTCTGGCAGTAGCAGAAGCGGGGGTTCTCGGGCCGGTCCTGCATGTGGCTCACGGGCATGAGCGCCCGGCCGCCCGCGGCCTCGATCCGCTTCACCGTCGCGGGTGCGTCGTCGACGCGGACGCCGACGTGCATCAGGCCGTCCCCGGTCTGGTCGCTGGGCGGCACCGCCCGGCGCGGCTCGACGAACTCGAAGAGCTCCACCGAGCCGCCGTCCAGCACGAGATGGGCGACCTTGACCTGCGCGCCCGGGCCGAACATGGCGTCGAAGTAGCTCCCGCCGCGCAGCACGGGCGCGGTGGCGACGCGCGCGTCGAGCGCCTCGGTCCAGAAGCGGATCGCGGCGTCCATGTCGGACACGCGCAGGGCGACGTGGTGGTCGACGCGGATGCTCACGGGTGGATGTCCTCCGGAAGGTCGAGGACGGGCACGTAGTCCCGCAGGGCGGGCACGAGCTCGCGTCCCAGGCTGTCGATGTTGGCCACGGCCTGCTCGCTCGTCATCCCCGGCCAGTGCGCTCGGGTGAGGACGGGATCGACGGGCACGCGGTCGCCGATCGCGCGGATCTCGGCGGCGACGTCCGCCGCGGACCCGCACACGAAGCCCGAGCGGACCCAGTCCTGCACGCTCGGGAACTCGTCGAAGTGCGGGCTGCCGATGGCGACCATGCTGTCGTACCAGACCCGCCCCATCTCCGCGGCACGCGACAGGGCGTCGTCGCGGTCCCGGCCGACGACGATCTCGCGCCGCAGGGGCATCCGCCCCATCGGGCGCCCCGTGCGCTCGCGCTCGGCGACGAACACGGCGAACTGCGCGGGCAGCGCGGCCGCCGGTGTCGTCGGCGTGACGATCCAGGCGTCGCCGAGCCGCGCGGCCCGCCGGACGCCCGAGTCGCTCATCGCGCCGAGCCAGAGCGGCGGGCGGGGCTGCTGCACGGGCTTCGTCATGACGGGGACGTCGTCGAGCGTCGTGAACCGGCCGTGGAAGGTGACGCGCTCCGACGTCCAGAGCGCCTCGAGCACGGCGATGCACTCCTCGAGCCGCGCGAAGCGCTCCTCGTAGGGCACCCCGAACGCGGCGAACTCCTCGCGCACGTATCCCGCGCCGAGACCGACGACGAGCCGTCCCTCGCTGACGATGTCGAGCGTCGCCAGCTCCTCCGCGAGGAGCACCGGCGGATAGACGGGCGCGATCAGCACGGTCGTGACGAGCCGGACGTCCGGGTCGACCTCGGCCGACAGCCGCGCGAGGAGCGGCACCGGCTGCAGCCAGCGCGAGTCGGGGAAGACGAAGTGCTGGCCGATCAGCAGGTACTTCAGGCCGTTCCGCTGCGCGGCCTCGACCTGGCGGAGGACGGCGTCGAAGTGCTCGCGCGGGCGGAGGCTCGTCGGCAGGTCGGAGATCAGGATCCCGACGTCCATGCTCTCGGACCCCGTCAGGGCTGGGGCGCGACCTCCACCAGCGCGTCCGGGCGCACGGCGAACTCTCCGCTGAACGGGCGCTGCTGAGCGGCGATCAGCATCAGCGACACGGCCACCGCAGCGGAGAAGATCCCCATCGCGAGCGCAGCGCTCAGTCGGTTGTCGCTGTGGACGAACGCGATCGCGACGAGCGTCAGCAGCGCGACGAGGATCACGCCGCTCCACTTGACCCAGTTGACGCTCGACTCGCTGACGAGGATCCGCTGCCGTCGGGCGTCGAGCGCGGACTGGATCGCGTCGACGATCTCGCGTTGTGCGGTCTTCTGTCCCTCGGTGCGGGGCGAGAGGCCGACGGCGAGCTGGAGTGCCTCCGCGAGCGGGGCCGAGATCACGGTGAGGGTCGCGCGGCGGTGGGCCATGGCCGGCCACTCCTCGTCGACCGCCTCGCGGATGTGACGACGAACGAGGGCGCGCATGCGGGTCTCCGGCTCACCGGGGAACACAGGGGCAACGAGGACGACCGACCGGAGCGCGCTCGCCTCCCGGTTGACGGCATCCTGCGCCTGCCCGGCGTCGCTCCACACCTGCGCCGCGAGGAAGCCGACGATGAGGGCGAAGAGCAGTCCCATGGGAGGCAGCATCCCCGGCGAGAACGCCTTGAACGCCTCGCCGCGCTTCCCGCGGGCGAGGGACATGACCACGGCGTAGACCGCCGCCGCCGCGAGGAATGTCACGGCGAAGACGACGAGGGCAAGCCCCGCGAGCGGGAGGTCCTGAACCCACCCCGTGATGCTCCCAGTCGGCCCGATGCGGCTGACCCTAACCCGTCGCTTCCGCGGCAGACGGCCAGGCGGCCCAGTAGCGTTCGATCGGACCGATGAAGCCGCGCATCTTCCTCGGGTCGTCGGGCCAGCAGGAGAAGCTCCTGCAGGCGCTCATCCGCGGCCTTCAGGACGTCGCCGACGTCGAGCCGTGGACCACGGTGTTCAACCCGGGCGTCTCGACCCTCGACCGGCTCGTCGAGCTCACCCGCGAGGTCGACTTCGCCGCCTTCGTCTTCGCCCAGGACGACTGGACGACGAAAGGCGGGCAGACGGACGTGGCCACCGGACAGGCCTCGCCCCGCGACAACGTCGTCTTCGAGGCGGGCCTCTTCGGCGGCGCCCTCGGCATGCGGCGCACGTTCATCCTCCACGCGAACGGCGCCAAGCTCCCGACAGACCTGCTCGGCCTGACGTCGGTCCGCTACGACCCCGACACCACGCCGGCGATCGTGCGCCAGATCAACCAGAAGCTCCGGGCGGCGATCGAGGCCGAGGGCCGGATCAACCGGATGGAGGGCGAGTGGTGGCAGCTGTCCCTCACCGCGCGGACCGAGCTCGAGCCGTCCGCGGTCGGGCTTCTGACGATCCGCCGCGACCGCACCGGCGCGCTCGAGATGACGGGCAGGTCGTGGCAGGCCGACGGCATGCTGTCTGCGCGCTACTGGAGCGAGGCGTCGAAGGAGCGCGTCGACCCTCCCGGGATCTTCTACTTCTGGAAGGGCGAGCGGCCCCGCGAGCCCGACGCCCCGCAGATCGAGGGAACCGGCGAGATCAAGCTCGAGACCGTCGACCGCGCGGGCGGCTACTTCACGACGCGCTCCGATGGCGCCGAGGCCTTTCACACGCGGACCTCGGGGATCTACCTCCGGGCCGACCCGGGCGACATGGCGGTGCTCGACGGCAACGACGCCGCCGCGCGGGCCGCGCTCATCGCGCGGCGCCTCGAGGAGTGGCAGGCGTTCGCGAACTTCTGAGCCGGGCTAGGCTCGCGACACGTGGACTTCGCGGCGATCACCCGACGCGCGCTCGACGTCGCCGAGCAGTACGAGCAACACGAACGGCGTGCCCACGGGCGAGCGTGGACGCTCGAGGAGCGGACGCTGGGTCTCGTCGGCGACGTCGGCGACCTCGCGAAGCTCGTCCAGGCACACGAGGGCGTCCGGGCGATCGACGACGTCGAGACGGCGCTCGCGCACGAGCTCGCCGACGTGCTCTGGTCCGTGATCGTCATCGCCGACCGCTGCGGCATCGACCTCGAGGCGGCGTTCGCGCGGACGATGGACGAGCTCGGCGAGCGGCTCTCCGCACCGGCGTGAGCATCACCGTCGTGCCGTACGACCCCGCATGGCCGGCGCGCTTCGAGCGGGAGCGGGCGCTGCTGGAAGCGGTGCTCGCCCCGTGGCTGGACGGCGGTCTCCACCACATCGGCTCGACCTCGGTTGCCGGGCTCGCGGCCAAGCCGGTCGTCGACATGATGGCCGGCGTCCGCGAGCTCGACCCAGGCGCGCGCCGCGACCACGGTGCTCGAGCAGTACGGCTACGTGCTCACCCCGCACCGGCCGGACGTCGCGCACCACTTCGACAAGCGGGACGGCGACGTCACGACCCACGGCCTCCACCTGACCGAGCCCGGCAGCGCGCTCTGGCGCGAGCGCCTCGCCTTCCGGGACGCGCTCCGACGCGACGCGGCGCTCGCCCGCGAGTACGAGGCGCTGAAGCTCGACCTCGCGGCGCGGCCCGACACGGGGCTCGGGACGTACACCCGCGGCAAGCGCGCGTTCGTCGCCCGCGTCCTCGCGGCCGACGGGATCGAGCTGCGGCCGACCGGGGAGCCGGCTCAGCCCGCGGGCTGGAAGAGCTCCACGACGTTCCCGGAGGGGTCCTCCAGGAGGATCTGCTGCCCGCCGGGGCCGGTGACGATCTCGTTCCGGAACGCCACACCCTCCCCGCGGAGACGCTCGACCTCGGCCGCGATGTCGTCGACGAGCAGGTGGATGCGGTTCCACCCGCCGGGGCCAGGGACCCGCCCGTCGGGCATCGGGCGCCCGGCCGAGCTCTTCGGCCCGCTCAGCAGGAGCCTGAGCGCGCCGCGGCGGACGTCGGCGAACGCCGGCGCCGCGCTCGAGATCGGCTCGAAGCCGAGGTGATCGACGTAGAAGGCGATCGACGCCTCGACGTCGTCGACCAGGTAGCGGACGTTGACGGTCTCGATGCTCATGGCGCTCCTTTCGGCAGGTGCCTCTCTGCGAGGAGGTGCAGCAGGAAGTGCAGCCGCGTCTCGAGCGCGGCGCAGGTGCGCTCGAACGCCGCGTCGACCTCGGCGGCGTCTCCCGCCTCCGCCGCCGGATCCGGGATGCTCCAGTGGATCGTCTGCGGCTCGCCGGGGAGCTCGGGGCACACCTCGCGCACCCGGTCGCACAGGCTCACCACGTAGTCGAAGCGCGTGCGGGCGAAGCGGCGGACGTGCTTCGACGAGGAGCCCGAGATGTCGATCCCGCGCGCGGCCAGGACGCGCACGGCGCTCGGGTGCACCGGCCTCGGCCGACTGCCCGCGCTGCGTGCCTCGACGGTTCCGCCAGAGAGCTCGCGGACGAGGGCCTCGGCCATCTGCGACCGCGCGCTGTTCCCCGTGCAGAGGAAGAGGACGCGTGGCCGTCGCGAGCGGCGAGCGGCACCGGCCGGTCGCGTCCGCTCGAGGCAAAGCCCCGGATGCAACGCAGCACCCGCCTCCGCGACCAGCTCCCCGTACCGCTCGAGGTCGAGGCTGTAGTAGGCGTCCCGCGCGTCGAACGAGCTGCGCCGCGACCGGAGCAGGCCCGCCGAGCGCAGCTTGCCGAGGTGGTACGAGACGAG
>DASTKY010000073.1:0-6598 GCA_035715495.1 Gaiella sp.
CCGACTTCCCGACGAAACCGGTGCGGCTCATTACGCCATTTCCGCCCGGCGGCAGCGTCGACCTCGTCGCGCGCCTGCTCGGCGCCGTGGCCGCCAGGTGGTCAACACGCACTCGGCGCCGCTGCCCGCCTTCCCGGGCGACCACCCGATCGAGGACGTGCTCGCCGCCGGCGTCCCCGAGACGGCCGCGACGATCCACTGGGTCGACGAGGGCGTCGACACCGGGCCGGTGATCCGGCACGAGCCCGTCCCGGTCGAGCCGGGCGACACCGTCGAGAGCCTGCGCGCGCGCGTGCAGGCGGTCGAGCATCGTTTGCTACCCGAGGTCGTGAAGGGGTTGATCGCTGCATGACGATTCGCCGTGCCCTGCTCTCCGTCTACGACAAGACCGGCCTCGCGTCGTTGGCGCGGCAGCTCTCCGAGCTCGGCGTCGAGCTGATCGCGAGCGGGGGGACGGCCCAGGTGCTCGTGGACGAGGGCATCCCGGTGACCCCGCTCGAGGAGCTCACGGGCTTCGGCGAGCTGCTCGGCCATCGCGTCGTCTCGCTGCACCCGGCGGTGCACGCAGGGATCCTCGCCCGGCGCGAGGTGCCCGACGACCTCGCGCAGCTCGAGGCCCACGGCTTCGCGCCGATCGACCTCGTCTGCGTCAACCTCTATCCCTTCCAGCGCACGATCGGCAGGCTCGACGTCGCCTGGGAGGAGGCGATCGAGCAGATCGACATCGGCGGCCCGACCCTGCTGCGCGCCGCCGCGAAGAACCACGCGCACGTCGTCCCGCTCTCCCGGCCCGAGGACTACGACCAGGTCGTCGAGGAGTACCGCGTGAACGCCGACGTCTCGCCCGCGACGCGCCGGGCACTGGCCGCCCGCGCGTTCCAGGCGACGGCCTCGCTCGACGGCGCCGTCGCCGGCTGGCTCGGCCGCGAGGAGCCGTTCCCCGACACCTTCGTGCCCGTCTTCGACCGCGTGCTCGAGCTCTCGTACGGCGAGAACCCGCACCAGCAGGCCGCGTACTACGCCCAGCGCGGAGCCCGCACGCACGTGCTCGCGCGGGTCGAGCAGCTGCAGGGCAAGCCGCTCTCCTTCAACAACATCGCCGACCTCTCGGCCGCGCGGCTCCTGCTGCTCGAGCTCGAAGGGGCCGCCGCCGTGATCGTCAAGCACGGCAACCCGTGCGGCGTCGCGCGGGCAGAGACGATCGAGGCGGCGTACGACCTGGCGCGCGCGGCCGACCCGGTGTCGGCGTACGGCGGCGTCGTCGCGGTCAACCGGCAGGTCTCCGACGAGCTCGGCCGCGCGCTCGCCGAGCAGTTCGTCGAGGTGCTGCACGCGCCCGGGTTCACCGACGAGGCGCTCGAGCAGCTCGCCGGGCGCGAGACGACGCGGGTGCTGGCCGACAACGAGCGGCGCGCGTTCGTCACCACCGAGCGCGACCTGCGACGGGTGCTCGGCGGGCTCCTCGTCCAGGACCGCGATGCCGACGGCGACCCGCTCGACACGATGGACGTCGTCTGCGGCGACTCCGACGCGGGCCTCTGGGAGGAGCTCCTCTTCGCCTGGACGGTGGTCAAGCACGTCGACTCGAACGCGATCGTGCTCGCGCGCGGGAGCCAGACGATCGGGATCGGCGCGGGGCAGATGAGCCGCGTCGACGCCGTCCGGCTCGCGCTCGACAAGGCGCGCGAGCTCGGGCACGACCTCGAGGGCGCGGTGCTCGCCTCGGACGCGTTCTTCCCGTTCGCGGACGGGCCGCAGCTCGCCCTCGAGGCGGGGATCCGCGCGATCATCCAGCCGGGCGGCTCGAAGCGCGACGGCGAGGTGACCGACGCCGTCCGCGCGGCCGGCGCGACGATGGTGCACACGGGGCGGCGGCACTTCCGGCACTGAGCTTGTTCGCCGGCGGGATTCCGCAGAAGCGGAATCCCGCGGCTCGATCCCACGCCAGCGGCTCGGGCAGATCCCTGAAGGCGCCCGCTTTCGCGGTCGCACAGCCTCTTTGCCCTGATCGGCTGAACACGACGTAACGGATCCTTGAAAGTCCGCGTCCCCGGCGGCCGCTACCCTCATGCGAGGGTCGCACAGCCGGTTCTTACATATTCCATGCAATCGGGCTGGTACCCTCCCGCGGTCGCTGACACCGACGGCGCGCTGCCTCCGGCAGCCCATCGACTCCGACGCCGTCCCGTGCCGCCTCGCCGCTGCCGATGCCTTCCCGCCTCGCCATCTGCCTGTTCGTGTTGGTCGCGGCGGTCGTGCTCGCCGCGCCCGCGGGTCAGGCCGACTCGGTCGCGCCGTTCCGCGGGCTCGAGCTGAAGAGCCCCGCGCACTTCGTCCTCCCGGCGAAGCCGGTGCGCCTCACGCTCACGCAGCGGGCCGTGCGCATCGCGCGGAAGCAGCTCGGCGTCCCCTACGTCTACGGCGGAGCGTCGCCCTCGGGCTTCGACTGCTCGGGGCTCGTCTCGTGGGTCTACGGCCGGCTCGGGCTCAGCCTGCCGCACAACGCGGCCGCGCTCTTCCACGTCGGGCGCCCGGTCAGCCGCTGGCGGATGCGGCCCGGCGACCTCGTGTTCTTCAGCGGGCTCGGCCACGTCGGCATGTACATCGGGCGCAACCGGATGATCCATGCGCCGCAGTCGGGACGCACCGTCGAGGTGCAGTCGCTCTCCCTCCGGCAGGGCACGATCGTCGGCGCCCGCCGCGTGGCCTGAGCCCGACGTCCCTCGACTAGGCTCCGCGCCGTATGGCGCGCGACTACCCGACCCTCCTCGACCTCGTCGGCGGCACGCCGGTCGTCCGGCTCGTCTCGTTCGGCCGGGAGACGGGCGCGACGCTGCTCGCGAAGCTCGAGTTCCTCAACCCCGGCGGCTCGAACAAGGACCGCATCGGCATGTCGATGATCGACGCCGCCGAGCGCGACGGCCGCCTCCGCCCGGGCGGGACGATCGTCGAGCCGACCTCGGGCAACACCGGCGTCGGCCTCGCGATCGCGGCCGCGCACAAGGGCTACCGCTGCATCTTCGTGATGCCGGACAAGATGAGCCAGGAGAAGATCTCGACACTGCGCGCGTACGGCGCCGAGGTCGTGATCACCCCGACCGCGGTCGAGCACGACTCGCCGGAGAGCTACTACTCCGTCTCCGACCGCCTCGCCGAGGAGATCCCCGGCGGGTTCAAGCCCGACCAGTACGCGAACGAGGCGAACCCCGAGGCGCACTACCTGACGACGGCCCCGGAGCTCTGGGAGCAGACCGGCGGCGAGGTGGACGCGATCGTCGTCTCCGTCGGCACGGGCGGCTCGATCTCCGGGATCGGCCGGTACTTCAAGGAGCGGAAGCCCGAGGTGCGGATCGTCGGCGCCGACCCGGAAGGCTCGGTCTACACGGCCGACGACGCGCATCCGACGCACCCGTACCTCGTCGAGGGGATCGGCAAGGACACGTGGCCGGCGACGATGGACCCGTCCGTCGTCGACGAGTGGATCCGCGTGTCCGATCGGGACTCGTTCCTCACCGCCCGCCGGCTCGCGCGCGAGGAAGGGCTGCTCGTCGGCGGCTCGTGCGGCTCGACCGCGTGGGCGGCGCTCGAGCTGGCGAAGCGCCTCGGCCCGGGGTCGACGATCCTGATGACCTTCCCCGACAGCGGCCGCTCGTACCTCTCGAAGTTCTACGACGACAACTGGATGCTCCAGTACGGGTTCCTCGAGCGCCGCGCACCCGTCCCGAGCGTGGCCGAGGTCGTGCGCGCGGGGGACGGCGACGTCCCCGACCTCGTCGTCGTCGACGCCCACAAGAAGGTCGGCGCGGCGATCGAGCTGATGCAGCGGTACGGGATCTCGCAGCTGCCGGTCGTCCGCCACGAGCCCGTCGAGGAGCTCACGGACGTCGTCGGCTCGATCCACGAGCGGAGCCTCCTCGACCGCGTCTTCCGGAACCCCGACGCGCTCAACGACGACGTCGCCGTCGCCATGCAGCCCCCGCTCGCGACGGTCGACGCGGCGGCGTCCGTCGACGAGGTCTTCGCGGAGCTGACCGGGTCGGGCGGCGCGGTGCTCGTGGGTCGCGCCGGCAAGCCCGTCGCGATCCTCACGCGCTCCGATCTGCTCGAGTTCCTCGCCTCGCGGCGAACCCACGTCGAGGCGTAGCCGCCGGCGACGATGCCGTCCGGCCCTCCGACCGGGCCGTGACGACGACCGCGCCGACGATCAGCGCCGCCCCGGCGAGCGTCGCCGGCCCCGGTCGCTCGTCGAGGATCAGCGCGCCGAGCACGACCGCGACGAGCGGGTTGACGTACTGGTGCGTCACGACTTGCGAGATCGGGGCGTTGTCGAGCAGCCACACGTACGCGCTGAAGGCGAGCACCGAGCCCGCGAGCAGGAGGTAGACCCACGCGAGCACCGGCCCGGCCTCGAGGTCGGCCGCCTCGACCCGGAGCGCCTCGCCGGCGACGAGCCCGGCCCCGAGGAGGACGAGCCCCCCGCCGAGCATCTCGTAGACGGCCGCGACGAACGGATCGGACGGGAGCCGCAGGCGCGGCGCCACGAACGAGCCGGCGGACCACGAGATCGAGGCGACGAGCATCACGAGCAGTCCGACGGCCGTCGCGCCCCCTGCCAGGCCGTCCGGGCCGACGACGAGCGCGAGCCCGCCGAGGCCGATCACCGCGGCGGCCATCGTGGCCCGCGAGACGTGCTCGCCCGCCGCGGTCCGCCAGACGACGATCTGGAGCGGCACCGAGCCGGCGATCAGCGCGGCCACGCCCGAGTCGATCCGCGTCTCCGCGACGTGGACGAGGCCGACGCCGCCGGCGAGGAGGACGACGCCGATCCCCGCGGCCGCGAGCGCCTCGCGCCGGGCGACGCGCAGGGAGCGGTCGAGGACGGCGAGCACGCCCGCGAGGACGACGGCGGCGCCGACGAACCGCGTCCCCGCGGTCAGCAGGGGCGGCAGCGTCCGCACGGCGACCTTGATCGCGAGGTACGTCGAGCCCCAGACGACGTACACGATCCCGAGCGCAGCCCAGAGCTCGAGCGTCCGGCGGCTCATGCCGGGTGAAACGCGCGGGCACCGCGCGACGTGAGGTGGGGGCAGGGCGCCGTCATCGACTACCGTGGTGCAACGATGGGCCTGCTCGATGCAATCCGCGGCCTCTTCGGCCGAGCGGAGAAGGCGATGAACGAGGTCGACTACGCCGCGCTCGAGGCGATGCACGACGTCGAGGACCGTGTGGACCACGCGACGGGCGGGCGCTTCTACGACTCGGTCGAGAAGGCCGACGAGGAGGCCGGCGAGCTGCTCGACCGGCTCCACCTCGACAACGAGCTCGGCGAGCACGAGGGCGACGCACCCTCCGGCGCTTCCACGGGCGAGCGTCCGCCCTCTGCCTGACCGCTAGACGGCGCGGAGGGCGACCGGCCGCGCGCCGCCGCCCACGAACGACGCCGCGTGGGCCCGCTCGTTCGCCTGGCGCAGCTCGTCGGCGCTCAACGCGCCGATCCGGAGGAGGAGCGCGAACTCGTCGCGCAGGTGCGTGCGCATCATCTCCGGGCCGTCCGTCGCGATCGTGAACGCGACGTCGTTGGCGACGAACCGCTGGATCGTCTCACGGACCTCGTCCTCGTCCCGCAGCGCCTTCGTGAGGAGGTTCGACGTCGGGCAGATCTCGAGCGTCACCTCCGCCTCGCGGAGAAGGGTCATGAGGTCCGGGTCGCGTGCCGCGAGGATCCCATGGCCGATCCGCTCGGGCCGGAGGAACTCGACCACCTCGCCGATCTCCGCGGCGCCGGTGGCGCCCTCCTCGCCGACGTGGATCGTCACCCCGAGCCCCGCCTCGCGCGCGGTCTCGACCATCGGCGCGAGCTGCGTGTAGTCGTAGCGGCGGCCGCCGGGGCGCGGGCCCGCGATGTCGACGCCGACCACGCCGCGGCTCGACCAGTGGACGGCCTTCTCGACGATGATCTCGTTCTGCCGGGCGTCGAACGTCCGGTCCATCATCAGGATCAGGCCCGCCTTGACCTGCGGGTACTCGAGCCGGGCGCGGTCGAGGCCGCGGATCGCCGCGAGGATGATGTGGTCGAGGTCGCGCTCGCCGCCGCGGTTCCGCTTCATCGGGTTGAACCGCAGCTCGAGCGTCGTGATCCGCTGCGAGCGGTACGCGCCCCCGATCGCCGCATGGACCGAGCGCTCGACCGCGAGCGGCGAGGACTGGATGAGCTCCGCCCAGTGGTAGATCGCGTCGAGCGCGTCGAGGTTCGGGACACCGCGCGGATCCGAGACCGTGACGAGCGCGTCGAACTCCCAGAAGTCCTTCACCGGAAGCGCGATGCCCTGCTCGTGGGCGAGGCTCCACATGATGTCGGACGCGACCGAGCCGCCGAGATGCGTATGGAGCTCGGCGAGCCCGACGTCGGGGGAGAGCATGCCGGCGAGTCTAGGTGGTCGCCCCTGCAACGAAAGACCGTAGGGGCTCGAACCAAGCGGGGTCGACCATGTGGGGCACCGGCGTCTGCAGGCGGAGGACGTCCGCCCCGGCTGCCTCGAGCACGGAGGCGGCTTCCGCCGAGAACTGCGCCGGGATCACCGGGTCGAGGGAGCCATGC